>NZ_JACAXE010000020.1:0-61191 GCF_013391565.1 Acinetobacter sp. SwsAc6 | reverse complement strand
GCTTAGATACTGAAATCTGAAGTGAGTCGTCGATTAACTTTTGTGGTTGAAGCGGCCCAGTTTCTTCAACACACCTTCTAAAAAATCAATTTCTAATGCCTGCTCACCGATTTTTGCATGTAGTTTTGATCCTAGCCAAAATAATGGACAGCACGTCCTTCTAAAGATAACGTAACTTTAATCTTTGGAGATTCAAGAAATGGCTAAACGTTTTAGTCCTGAATTTAAACAGCAAGCGATTGATTATGCACTTTCAAACTCCCACGAACCTATAGCTGCAATCGCCCAGAAATTAGGTGTGGGTTATTCAACTTTAGACAAATGGATTCGTGAAGCCAATCCAGTAGGTTCAAGCAAACGTCAACTTTCACCAGAACAACAGCGGATCTTAGAATTAGAGAAAGAAGTCAAACAGCTCAGGGAAGCCAATGACATCTTAAAAAAAGCGCATGTGTACTTTCTGACAGATCATGCCAAGAAAAGTACACGGTAATTCAAGATCTGGATGTGAATGAAGTCACTGTATCTTCTGCCTGTCAATGCCTGGGTGTCAGCACTTCAGGCTATTATGCCTGGCGAAAACGCCAGGCCAATCCAGCGCAGAAATATAATGATTTAAAAGCCGTATATTGGCAGCATCATGCACGATTGGGTGCACCTTCATTGGTACATGACATGCATGATTTAGGTTACAGCATGAGCGAACGAACCGTTGGAAGAATGCTTAAAAAGCTTGGTTTACGTAGCAGGATTGCACGTAAATACAAGTATACGACTGATTCAAACCATCGTTTGCCTACAGCGCCTAACTTGTTGGATCGTCAATTTACGGTCAATGAACCCAATAAGATCTGGACAACGGATATTACCTATATCCGTACTAAGCAAGGTTGGCTGTATTTGTGTGTGATGCTGGATCTATTCAGCCGTCGTATTGTCGGTTGGCAAACCAGCCATCGAATAGACCGTCAATTGGTGTGTGATGCGTTTCATTATGCAATGGCTCGTCAGGGGTATCCAATGGGTGTCATGGTGCATTCGGACCAAGGCTCACAGTACTGTAGTCGTGATTTTAGGGCGCTATTATTGACGAATAACTGCGTTCAAAGTATGTCACGCAGGGGAAACTGTTGGGATAATGCAGTGACCGAAAGCTTCTTTCATACATTGAAAGGTCATGTGGTCCATGGCAGTGTGTTTGCCACTCGAAAAGAAGCGAATACAGTCTTGTTTGACTATATTGAGATTTATTACAATCGGGTCAGAAGGCATTCCGCAAACGGCTGGTTAAGCCCAGAAGCCTTTGAACAGAAATATTTTAAGAATTTAGAGGGATTTGTTGTCCACGATACTGTCTAGGATCATTTTTTTAGATCGATGGGTGGTTCTGTTGGAGCTTTTGATTGATCGAAAGCTTGCGAGGAAGCTGAGATCAATTGATTTTTCCAGTCAATAATTTGGTTTTGATGAACATCAAACTCAGCACTCAATTCAGCAAGTGTTTTTTCTGCTTTAATCGCAGCAAGTGCTACCTTAGCTTTAAAATCATTTGAATGATTTCTTCTTGGTCTACGTGCCATAAAATACTCCATATATTGATGTTTATAACATCATTTGAGGAGCAGAATATCACTTATAGGAGTTGTTCAAATTTACGGATCCATCTCTGACTTATAACCCTCTAATTCATCTATATAGGTGCCTTTCAGGAAGTGAACACTCAATGGTCGTGGGTGATGTTCTACAAACTGAGTGAACAGTCGATGTATAAATTTTATATCCAAAATTGTATTTAGAGCTCTCATGATAAGTACTTTAAAACCATCTTAAAACCATCTTAAAACCATCTTAAAACCATTTTAACAAAACCTTTTAAACCTTTTAATTTTTTTTAAATTAAATATACTTAAAACCATAATAATAGCTTAAAGGGTTTTAATTGTGCTAAAGCTAAAATGTATATCGATATTAGCAATGTCAATCATTACACAATCTATCTTTGCTGAAAATTCAGTAGTACTTGATGTTGGCCATTCACCAAAACAAGCTGGATCTACTGCAGCTAACGGCTATCCTGAATACACTTACAACCTTAGCATGGTCAATTCTATTGAATACTTTCTTAAATCGCGTCATGTCCAAGTGCTCAGATCTTCAGTGAATGAAGATAAAGTCTCACTGGTTCAACGTGCGACCAGATACCCTAATGCTAATCTTTTTATTTCGGTGCACCACGACTCAATACCTACTGAGCTGACCAAGTACAAGAATCAACTCAAAGGTTTTTCAATTTTTGTATCAAAGAAAAATCCAGAATACGGAAAAAGTTTGAAATGCGCCAATCTCATTGGCCAGAACCTAAAATCAATTGGTGAAAGCCCTTCTACTTACCATGGCATGAATATACCAGGTGAAAACAAAAAGCTTTTGACCTCAAATGGCGTATATCAATATGACAATCTAGTGGTCCTGAAGAAATCACAAAAGCCGGCGGTTTTAATTGAGATCGGCGTGATTGCCAATCCTGAAGAAGCAAATCGCTTATCTAATCAGAAAGTAATCTGGAAAATATCTGAAAATATTGCTCAGTCGATACAGCAATGTTTAAACCAATAAGGTGCATGCTGCAGTAATCAATATGCACCCCTCTAGAATTAGAATCTTATGCCGACCGTTTCACCATCATCATTGACCGCACCAGCATCATAAGTGTTATGCCATACGCCATTAATCATGACCAAGTGTGGCGCCCAAAATGACACTGTTTGAATATTATGCAAAACATCATCTGGCGTATCGAAACTAGAAGCACCTATATAGCGGAAGAACATCAAGTTTTCGCCTAGTTCTTCAATATACATTTCAGGATCAAAGTCATCCAAAAACTCTTTATCTTCACGTATCACTTCGTTTAACTCAGTTTCAACGAGTTTGAGTAAAGCGGTAGGCGTAGGTAAACCATCATAAGCCCATTCAGACTCTTTACCTTCAAGTTCCATCCCATCTTTAATATCAAATGCAGCGACATATCCAGTAAAGTAATTTTCAGCTTGCGAGAAGTTATTCGGCATGTCTTGATAGTATCCATCAAGTACGGTCTTAATCTTTGCCAAGGTTGCATCAATCGTACTTTGAATTGCACTTTCAGCACGTTCTTGAGCTGTACCTCTTTGCTTAGCTTGCCCCATGTGTACCCCCTGATTATTCACATTTTGACTAGTATTTTATTTCTAAAGCCTATTGTTTCAGCACTTTAAACCGATTCAGTATATACCAAAGGTTTGCTATTTATATTTCATATATACGATAAGTCTCAAATACTACAAATGGCTTGGTAGCTAAGTGATATAACATGTTTTTGTACTTCAGGCTTTACAATGCTTTTCTCAGATTATCTAGACCAACATGCCGTTATTCTTGCGCTATGTTTGGCAATCTGCATATCTTCAGTTGTGGTTTATACAAAGTATAGAACTCTACGCGCCGTTTATCTTACTGGTGCATCCCTATTCACTTTAACCGCCACAATATTTCTATCGATCGGATTTTATTTAACTACATTGGATGTATCTGCTTCAGATAGAAAGGAGATCCAAAGCATTACTTCTCAAGTGAGCCAAGACAAAAATATCGCTTCAGCAATTGAACTCAATCAAAGAAATAACTATGAATTATTGGTTGCAGTATCTCAAAAGAAAAACCTTACCTACTCAGATCTAGGCAGTATTCAATATGGCCAAGTACGTGACACAGTAAATTTGACGAAATATTCTCAATACAAAACTTTGGTGAATGCTGAGTACTAATTTTTATTGTTGTTTGCGTTGTTCAAGAACGCTGATTTATGCACTACTCGTTGTTCTTCCTCATATCGTATCACTTCATGAGCCACGCAATATAGAGATATATTTCTTAGACATTGTTTCCATAAAAGTTCTGGATAGAGTTTTGTATAGGTCAGGAATGTTCTTTTCCCAAAACAACAATATTTCACCCTTCGTTTTGCATAATTTAAAATCATCGGTATTGGTGAGATCCTCTACCTGTTGAATCATCACTTCCCTTTCTTTTTCTTTGGCTTGTTTTTCTAAAACTTTTTGTTCCTTGATTTTGTCTTGTTCAGACAAAAAGTTCCTACTTTTCTCGCGTTTTTCACTGTCAGTAATGAACTTAACCAAGTGGAATAAATGTTCCATCCATTCATCCGTATGGGTTAAGCCAAGGATGCAACCATTTAGATTAAAGCCAACATTAACCAGGCCTATATCTGATGATGTTTTATTTCTGATATTCAAAATGACATCTTCATCCAGTTCATTTTCTGCAATGAATTCGTCTATATAGTGTTGGTACTCTGGAGATAGAAAACCGTCAAAGGTATATCGAACAACTTCTACCAGTAAAAAATTAACCCCGAAAAGTTCAATGTGTTTTTCAATCTCCTCAACAGGGATTTCCAACTGCATTGTAGATACGAGGCTTTCTACGTGGACCAGTGGCTTACCAATTTGCTGTAACTTTTCATAAAGCTCATTTGCATTCATGGGTTGGTTCAATCCGTTTTTTATATTTTATTCAGCACAGCCAATGTCGCATTGAGCATATCGACTGAAACCTCTAATTTTTTTGCTAAACGGGCCATGTGGCCGTCATCAAGTATTCTTAATGCCTTATGTAATGAAGTATAGTTTTTTAGCTCTGAAAACTCTTCAATTTTTTCATTGATATAGACATCATCTAAACCAGCTTCTTCAAAACACTCAATTACAGATAAGCCAACATATGAAAGTTTCTGTTTTTTAACATATGTTGATTGTTTTTGGTCTATTAAACCAAGTTTCACAGCAATTTTGTGGCTTTCACCACGCTTAGGTAGTCGATTGTTTGTGATGACCCTTGTATTGAAAAATTCTTTTTTTACTTGTTCAAAAGTCTTAGCCATTACGGGCACCATCAAAAGTTAATTATTTCGATCGTTTACGATATATCTTTAGAAGTACAAGAAGCGAATAAATTATTAATCTTGGTTCGCTCTAGCGCGTGGATGTGCATCTTTATAAGAACTAATCAACGTTTCGTGATCTACAAGAATATATACTTGTGTCGAAGATAGTGATTTATGACCTAGCATTTCCTGAACGGCGCGAATATTTTTTGTTTTGTTATACAAGTGCGATGCAAAACTATGTCTCAAAGCATGAGTACTACCAATATTTCCAGAACCATGCGCCTTTAACAGAGCTGTAATGCATGCACCTAAATGGTTTTTCGCAATATGTTTGCCAGATGGTGCAATGAATAAATATCCGCAGTCTTCTACTCCAGCTTTTGAAATCCAACGATTACGAACTAAAAGCCAAGTAGAAATAGCCTCTAGTGATTTTTTTCCTAAAAAAACAATCCGTTCATTATTTCCTTTACCCAATACCTTTAGTTGCATAGCACTGAGGTTGATATCACTTAGTTTGATGGCATGTAATTCAGAGATACGTAAACCGCCAGAATAAGCAATTTCTGCAGCTGCTAGATCTCTTAACTTTTGATTATTGTATTTCGGATTTAATGGCGTCTTGTTATCAAGTATCTCATTCAACGTATTCACGGCGATCGGGCGCGGTAAGCTTTGGTTTTTGAACTTAACCCGAATGTCAGAAAAGAAGTTTTCAGGTATATATTCCTTACGCAGACAATAGTTCAGGAAGTTTTTTAAAGCTGATAAATTTTTGTTGAGTGTTCTTGCAGAAACAATATCAACATCGATTCGATGCAACCGAAATGATGTGATGTAATCGCGGTCTAGTTCCAATAGATGTTTACCTTTAAAAAAAGGCATTTCTAACATCAAAAGTAAGCTCTTTTTGTATTCATTAATCGTCATGTCGGACTTATTTTCAAGCTTCAGGCTATCAAGCCATTCTTGAATCAATTCCTCATTCGACATGCTATGCATGGATAGATTTTCCGACATATGAATACCTAAAGCTCTTGAATAGTTTTCTCTAGCTGAACCTGTTTGTCAGCTCCACTTAATTTTATGACAATCTGCACAATATCCATATATTCTTTTACTGAGATTTTGCCATCTGCTTTCGCAGCATCCACGGTCTTACGTAAAAATGGATTGTCTGCATATTTTTGGAATAAAGGGAACGCTTTAAGGTCATTCAGCGCATCAGCATTAATTGAGTCATTTGAATGTTTAATGATGCAATTTTTCACCTGGTTTTCAGGTGTTTTGATGTAGGTCACTTCGGGCATGAATGGCTTGATTTTTGTCACCAATTCCACCTCATTAGAAGTTAAGCAACTATATACAATTTGCGATACTGGCTCTTTTGGACCACTAACACTCCACCCTTTCGTCACTAGAAAAAACGGTATTTTTGAATAAGGATACTTAAACGTATCATCAACAAGCTTATTAAATTGATGTGCAGTTGATAGGTAGCGATCGGAAGAAAAAACATCGATATGCGACATATCATTCGGCACTTCTGAGCATCCCCCGACCATGATTACAGTGGCAATTGATAGGAGAGCTTTTTTCATAGTTTTAACCTTAATTTGATTAGTGGGAAAAGCAACTTATAACTTTTGCTTAGGCTACGGTTAATAATTGTACCAAAACATAAAAATAGCGGTCGAGATAGACCGCTTAATGCATTAGAAATTGAATTTTTCAGTGTTGTACGCATAGATTTTATTAATATCAATGCGTTTACCTTGCATGGTTGTTATTGCAGTTGGTTGGAATTTAATTGCAAGATCTTTAATTTCAACGTCTTTCCATTCTGGCATGGAAGACGGTATATCAATAGTGCGGCGCTCTTTGGTACGGGTAGCTGGTATCCAGTGGTTTAACTTAACCATTGAGTCACCTAACAATGTACCTGTTTTGCGATCAACAATGCGTAAGTTTCCTTCCACCGAACGTATTTTTAAACCAGAATAGTTATCAATTCCATAAGTAAATGTGTTTTGGTTTTTACCGTAAAAACGTACTGTAAATTGATCGCGCATATAATAATCGTAATGTGCTTTTAATACCTGAAGCATAGTTTCACGATCTACAACATTTTCGACAATATCTTTGTCAGTACGTAAGGACTGCAGTTTATTAAGTGCTGGTTCAACATTCAATTGTTCGTCTGATACGTTTGGATTAACTAAAGGGTTACGTTGAGGGTAGAAAATATCGTTTAAGTAAGCTGTGTGCTGAACTAATAAATACATCGCTCGTTGTCGAGTATTCATCTGTTGATAAAGGTGAGCTGTCGCTTTGTATCGTTGATTTGAATTGTTCTCAAAATAGCTATCAGACAGTTTATATTCGCTGATTTCAGGTGTAAGGCCACCAGCAACAACATTAAAGTTTTTAGATGGCGTTAAAAGCCCCACGTAAGCTTCTTTAAAGTTTGGATTTGGGGTTGGTACATCATCATAAGCAAAAGCAGTATGTGCTATTACAGTACCAAGGATACCCACCATCGCAGTTTTTAATAGTTTCATTCAGTATTCTCTGTATAACTTTAAAAGGGTTTTATGTTTGAAAGTATAATACTTTATTTTTGTGCATTTAAAAAACCACTATTTAAACTTAAAGTAAAAATAATAATATTCCTTAAACCTATTTAACGCCATTCGTTAAACTATCGCTTAATCTCATTAGTCTTTTAAAGGTCAGGTAGTTTTTTGGTAGTAGTTTAGAATTAAGCGTTAAATTTGAGCATTGATCTAAGTCAATTTGGGCATTTTGATCGATAGGAAAGAGTTGTCCTTGATATGCAAAACCAGTCGAATTTTTAGCGATCGACTCAATCAAAAATACACCGTATTTATCTTGTTCCGTGGCCACTGTACTTAAACCACCTAAGGATGTAATCAGGTTTTTAAAATATCCTGGTATTGCGTTCTTAGTGCGTAAGAATTCTATTTGATTTTCAAATGCTTCAGGTGTGAGACATAACATAAAAGCATTTTTCTTTTCTTCTGGCGTTTCAAATACCTTGCCATTGGTCCACGACAGGATATTCGGCTTGAATACATGCAGTACTTCAACCGATTTAAGAAGATCCGCTACATTTGTTTTATGTTGTTCATCGGCTTCAGGCACAAACTGATTTTTGGTATATACCGCAGTACAAAACCACTCATAATCAATTAACTGATTATCGGCATCTAATGGTTCATACAGCAAATACACGGCGCTATCACGCTTAATGGCCAACAGTGGTGATACTGCATATTGTTCTGCAAACTGAGTGATTGCATCCAAGAGCTCACTTGATATGTTGAGTTTTTTGGCATTGAATTCATCGCAAATTAACAGTAATTCTTGAGTGAGTGTTGGTACCACGTTTAACGGCGAACCAGTCTTGTTCAGCATCTCGTTAATAGCATTCTCAATTGCCCCTTTTGTTAGGCTATTGATGAACTGCAGCTGCTCTAATGAGATCCCTTCATGATCCAAAGCCTGTATGACCAGATCAAAAGCATGACGAATTTTCTTCTCAAAATGGTTTGCGTACGATAATCCCCAAGCGTCAGAAAAAAACGAGACTGTTTGTTCTGTATAGCTGGTATTCATTAAGGTTTTGGCAAGTTGCGCGTTACCGATTAAGTCACTTTCATCTTCTAATTTTTTACGCAAGTACTTCTCAATACCTTGTTTGCGAACGTACTGGATCTTCTTCAGGTTTTGACTTGATAGCCAAGTCTTATATTGCGATACAGCATATTGAATGTTCATATCGGCATATGCAGTAATACGGCAAGGTATACCATCAAAGAACGTTGGTAGAAGCACCTGTAAGAGCTCTAAATCACAAAGAGAAGCATAGATAACGCCGTCAGCCACTTCAAGGTCTGTAATCTTCACTGAGAATGAGTGAATACCGACTCGAACCAGTATTAATTTATCGGTATTTATTAGCACCGCATCATAAGAACTTTCACTGGTGATATTGTTTGCTTTAACCCATTTTTCCCAATGGTTAACGATATGGCCAGAAAGCGCTTCACGAGTATCGAAAGGTTGATCTAGATCTGCAGTTGCACTTATGAACGTATCTAAGCTAAACGCATATCGTAAAGGCTTTAGCTCGATATATGTCTCAATCGCTGTTGTATGTTGCTGAATACCATTAGTAATGCTTTGGAGCTTCAGTGCATAGTTCAAAGCCTCAAGCTGGAGCACTTCATCATCACCGATCTGCTGAAACACCGATGTAGCATATGAAAAATTAGTTTGTTCGCCGTGAATATAACGTCTTTCTTGCCCAATCTGCAGATACAGATTTTTGGCATCAGATTGGACTAAATCTAGGTAATTTTGTGGCTGAAGATCCTGAGCAAGTTGCGTAAAAGGTATTTTAATTTTTGATACTTTAGGTGCTTTTTTTAAACCTTCAATTGATGTCGGAAATTCAATAACATCTAAAATAAAATCTAGGTTTAAAGTTTTAACATCTATGATCAAATGGTTTTTATAAAAACGTCCAATCAGGTTATTAAAAAAACAAACTTGGGTTTTATGGTTTAGCATAAATATACCTTTATGAATCTTAAAGATCATCTTATAATAGTAGTATAAGTTTTAATACTATTTATCATGTGGTATTTTTAAACAAAGATAAAACTTTTAGTGAGTTGTTTCATGACAGAATCAGTTGTACCAAATAATAGCGCTTCAGAGAACGCACAAATACCAGGTACGATCGGAACATCAGCCGTTGCAGAACACAAGGGCGATAGTTTTAACGGCACAAGCATCATCACGATTGGTCGAGTTGACTTAAGTAGTTCTATTGAGCCTCTATTTGTACCAGTCTCAACATTGTGGTCCATCACACCGGGTAATTATCCTTTAAGCGCAGAAAATATTAAAAACTGCACGGCAGTACGATTTGAGGGTGAAGAACTACTTACCCAAAACTTCGCATTAGGCTCAATTGTGGTTTATAAAATCAATGGTGTTTTAGGGAACCATGTAATTGTGGTCAGTGAGGATCGAGACGGCGGTAACGATAACCGTGCGATTTACTGCAATAGCTTCAATACAACATGTAATATCTTATCTCAGTACGGTATTGCCTTCGCTGAGCTATATCGCCGCAAAGTATTAGAGCTTGATCAAGTCCTCTATACCAACCTCAATAGATCCCTTTTACAAACTCTCTATGCAGAAAATGAAACTGACGTTATTGATTTAGAGTGGAATACAAAGCACCACCCTACTCTATACGTTCATGCGTCAAACTTAGTTGCATCTGAAGAGCACGGTTTTGTGAAATATGATGGTCGTATGGCTGGTATTGGTACCTTTTCTACAAAATGTCTAACTGCAGACCGTAACGGCAACTTAATTAAACCAGAGCTAGCCTTCCTCAATAACATTATTGAAATTAATGTTACTGAAAAAGATGCGTTAGAGTTCTTGAATTGCTCTATTACGAATAACCGCTTCTTTTCGCGTATGGTTGATCAACTCAAAAGTGCTGGTCGTAAAGAATATGACTTCATCACGAACAACATTGATTTCTTCGCCGTACATGTGAAGCTTAACCTTGAAGAAGATCGTCCTAAAATTACGCGAATGGTTTTAGCACCAGATTTACCAATTCTGGAAAACTATTTGTATAAGCAATACGATCCAACCTACCTTGGTGAAGCCGTTGACGACTTAATTCAGTAATACAGATCTAAAAAAGCTAAAAGCCTACAATGTAGGCTTTTTTAATGCAAAAAGGAAAAGGCTTAATAATTACGGAATCCCAACCTGAATAACTGATATTTTTAGCGACCAAAGATCAAACTAAATAAGTACCCAACCCCTTCACCTTTCATACCATTAGCAATATGAAAAGCAATAGCTAAACAGATGATGACCGTTCCATAGAAAAATAGGTACGGTGCTAAAACACCTTTGAATTTCTTTTCCATTTGATCATGTAATGTGTATTTGATCGGAGCGGAACTTTGATTACGACTATTATCACTTGGAGTATCACGATCTTCTGACTGAATAAGATTGCGAACTCTAGGAGCAACACCCTGATCCCAAGAATATTCTTTAAGTTTTAACTTGTTTACTAGGTATACAATATCATCACTAGCAAGACTAATCCCCTTGGTATGGAGTCTAGACAAAGTATCCACTGAATTGGCAATATCGGTAACATAAAACCACTTTCTTACCGAATGAGACAAATCCATTTGCGTACTAGATAACTCATTCAGGATGATGCAACCACTAATAAAACCTAAGTTTTGGTCGGTAAACAATTCAGCACTTTTGAACCACTCTAAAACAGCAAATCTGTTCTTCCGAATCTGAACAAATGGATTAATCTGAGAGCCACCCTGAACCTCAAGCTCACCATTAATCTGCCATTCCCCATTTTCCGACCCAACCAGATTGCCTGAATAGTTTTTTAGGTCAATAACAACGATTGCTTCCTTGGTGAAAGCAATAACATCAATTTCCTGACCTGACCACATTGTGTTATAGAACAAATAAATCCAATCTTCACTATTACCCCAATGAAGCTTCAATTGGGTTAATAAGTCTTCAAACATTTTTTGTTCATTTTTCAGGTGGCTAACATCACCATAATACGCATGAATAGTCATTATTAATCCTCATCCGTATAAAACAAAACTTCACCGCATTTAGCACAAGAGTTGCGAATTTTGTAAGTATTGTTTTTTAAGGCATATCTGCGAATTGATGTACTTTCGCAAAAACAACATTTCACGATATTTGTAGTCACAACACATTGAGGGTATTCAGTCTTATACCATTCAAGTGTTTGCGTGTTACGAACAAAGCGCTGTCTCTGCCACCCAATTTTCCCAATTGTTCCGTGGTAATGGAAATACAATCCTGCTAGAGAGAAACCACCACCCCAAACCAAAAAGAACAAACCAGAATTACCACCCATCAACACGTAGTTATAAATTAGCGCTGTGAAACCCACCGTCATAAAAAGACCAGTGAATATACTTGAAAAAATCACCTTTTCATTCCACCTAAAGTTTAAAAAATACTGCTTTCAATTAATTTCTAATAACAAATTCGAAATAATCACATCAACCCAATGCTTCTAATTTTCGAGCAATATATTGGTTGATTAAAAGTCAAGTTCCGAAATTTATGGTTTGAGCAATTTCATGATCCAACTATTGCTGATGCTGTAATGGACCCCCAAATGTCAGTTCCAATTTACTAAGCGACAGTTTTATAAAATATCAATAAAATACATTCAATATTCTAAAGAACTGTGCGACAAATTTACTAATCAATGTTGCGATAAGACCAAAAAATTACACTTAACTATGCGACAAAAATAGCAACAGCTAATGTGCAAACAAACACTAGCGTATATTTTGTCGATGTATAAAACCATGAGTAAATAAGCTCATTTTTCTCAGGTTTATTGTTTAAGAGCTTTGCTAAACCGAGCAATACACAAATCAAAGTGGTAGCAATAGTTGCAAACCACAGACCTACCTTAAACCCATAAAACAACATTGATAAATTTGTAATTTCAGCATTTGAGTGAACATAAGTCATAAGAAAACTAAAAAAGAATAATCCAATTACAAATTTCCAAATGAAGATATGGACATTTGTTTTTTTCATCTAAATTCCCTTGAGCAAGCCTTATCGCATGGTTGTTTGGAATGTCGCATAGTTAATTAGAACTCACACCAAAATAATGAATAAAACACCCAATACCATGAGGAAACATAAAAAGGCGAATACATATAGGAACAGGTAAAAAATAACTTTAAAAAAATAATATAGTTTGTTCCTAAATATTCCTTACCTGTTTAGTGATTAAGGCGCTTTAAAATTCAATTGGATTTTATAAGTGTTCAAGACATCTGCTATAACAGTACCTTCAGGGATCTCAATCTTATCCCCTACTTTGTATGTGTTCACAAATTGCCAAAACACCGCTTTTTCTTGTGGATCTAAACGAGAAAGGATGTATAGATAAGCAGATTCAAGCTGTTGTTGGCTTGCATAGCTATCTACTGATACTACTGGCGTAGTTGCGAAGTTATAGTTCAATTCATCAAGAAGAGCTTCATATACAGTCGTACTTGCATACTTGCTGTATTTACCCTTGTTTTCAGGAACCGTATAGCCGTGGTTGTAATTGATCATACGAGCAACGTAACTGGCCAATAGTTCCGAGTTTTTAGGGTTTTGCTGTAAATAGTCTTCCAGCTTGGATTTATCAGCTTCGTGCGCCGTTAAAACCACTTCCCCGTTATTAATAACATTCAAGTTAAGTTTAATGCTCTTAATTTTACGAGGCGGTTGTTCAAATTCCGCACCATTAAAGCGATGTTTAACATTGATATAGTATTGTTCAATTGCATTCGCTTTAACTAAGGGAATTGGTGAAGATGATACAATTGGAGTTTGTGAGACTTTAACGGTTGTGTTGTTGGCATAGAGGTGTGCTGATAGCGAGATTGTACCAATCAGTAAAGCTAAAGTACGTTTATTAAATACCATTTTAAACTTTTCCAGTGAAATAGTCGGTGTTATTTGTGAGAACCAGTTTTACTTTTAAAACTACTTCTAAGCTGTTTTTACAAGATTATACTATTTTTAACATTGCATCACTAATAGTCCTTAAACATTTTTAGTTAATTCGTATCAATCACCGTTAAAACTATCTAATATGTTTAAGAAGTTTAAGCACCCTTTAAAATTTGTTGTGTATTAGGTTTATGGAAACGATTTTAAATTCCTTTTTGTTAAAGTCCATAATTTATTCATTATTGTTTTATATAGTGTATAAGTTTGTTTTTGCTTTATGTGGCGTATTTCGCAAACCTAAAACTAAAGCCAAAAAGAATTCAAAAAAAGGCTATCGTAAGCCTCAAAAGAATCAGGAGCTTGTATCTAAAAAAGTCCTTACAAAAGACGAGATTATAATGCTTGATGCACTAGAACAGGTCATTCCATCACGCAACATTTTGGTGCAAGTAAGCATGAGTGCTTTTATGACCACGCAAAACATAAGTACCCGAAATCAGTTTTCTAGGCTTTACGTGGACTATTTGATTGTTGATGAAGACTACAATCCTATATTATCTATTGAGCTTGATGGGCATTATCACAAATATACCCAGGATAAAGATAAAAGGCGTGACGAGCTTTTGAAGAGTGCTGGCATTACTGTCATTAGGTTTAAGGAAATTCCCGACATAAAAGTTATAAGAAAAACCATTTCAAGGTATATTTAGGTATAAATACGATTAACTCTAATTGATTTTAATAATGTAAATGTGTAAAAATGGTTTTGTCGTAAGAGATATTTTGAATTAATTTTCAAATATATTTCTAAAGGTTTAATCATGAACAACTTAACTCGCAATACTGGAACTAATGACATGTTAAATGTATCAAAACCAGAAAATGTTGCTCAAATGTCACCTGTTGAACTTCAGAATTATATTGAAGAACTTCAACAACAACTAGTCGTTAAAGAAAATAAAGCTTTTCACGATGCTGTTAGTGCCATTAATGCAATCATTTCAGAAAAAATTACTGCCGATGGTGTTGTGGACATCCATACACTTAGCGAATATCTAAAAAACAACCACATTGATACCACAAAAGTTGAGCCTGTAAGACGTCAAAAACGTAAGCTTACGCATGAATGGGTTCACCGTGAAAACAACAGCTTACGTTGGGCTGGTCGCGGTCAAGTAATTAAATGGTTACGTGAAGAAATGATTGAAAAGGGTTTTGATCCTTCAGATAAAGAAGCTGTACGTAGTTATTGCGAACAAAATCTAGACCTTAAAGAGATTTAATCTTTAAAACTAGTGAAACCACCGTAAAAGGTGGTTTTTTTTTGCCATTATATAGTGTCGTTAAGCGATACCCTATTCTATTAGCTTTCAGCCGATAACAAGAAAATTTGCAATTGGTATATACTTAAACCGTTTTTATAAAGGTCACGTTATACAACGGACTAGTTTTAGTTAAATTTTGGTATATACATTATAAGTATATGTGACTATACCTTTGCTTATGTTTCGCTGGAGGCGATTAAATGTCATTCAAAACTCTATTATTAACTGGCTTATTATCTGTAGGTTTGGTTTTAGTTGGTTGTAGTAAAAAAGAAGAATCAACATCTCAATCAAAACCTATTCAACCAGATGAACAAATTGACAAAGTAGATCCATCTGCAGACCTACAAGCAGCGCGTGAAGCTTATGTCGATAATGAAAAACCTTCAAAAGTTGAGGGCCACGATTTTGATGCACATCAAAAAACTGCAGAACAAAATCCACCAAAAGAGGACGAGCAAAATGATATGTCTTCTATGCTGAACGCTGCAGCTGCAGATGCTCAAAAACAAGCAGATCAAAACAAATAACAGCACATAAGCTTGGTACATCTTTAAAGGGGATTCGTTATCCCCTTTTTTAATGCGCCTTTAAAATACTTTTTAAATTCCCTTATTAAAACTTAACTAAAACAGTGATTCATTTTAACTAAAAAAACTTTATACCCCACGACTTAGTTATAATTAACCAGTTAAAACGTAATTAGATAAATGCGTTAAGGAGTATTAAAAATGGCATATGAATATAACTCGCAAGATAAGCGGTTTGAATTCCCTAATCCCTACCGAATAGAAAACATTTTTAAAGTGATCGGTGCCATCGTTTTTATGCTGGCTGGCCTAAGCTTAATTTTCAGTGCAAAAGGTCTATTCAGTAACGGTGTATTTGTTGCACTACCACCGCTTATAGTTGGTCTAGCAATGTTCAGTTATGGCGCTCTACTGCTGACCACAGGCTTATCAAACCTAAAGTTCTACTTTGGTCGTGATCAACCAGCCGGACTTGCACAGGAGTTATCCATTCAAGAAACTGGTGCTTATCCTGGTGCAACCGATATTAAAGAGATCCTACGCCAAAGCGCTTTGATTTATGAAGAACCAAAAGGCTCAGTGAACGGGATTCTATATTCACTGTTCCCTAATCTTATTTTTTCGCCATTATTCATCCGTAACGCTGCAGAAGCTCAATTTCAAAATGCGATTGTTTTTCTGATTACCTTAGTGAGTGCTCTAATCGCGTATGTGGGTGCATCACCCAATACAGGTGCTTGGCTTGGGATTGTTTACAACGCCATTATTTTGATTGTTTTATTGCGTCCTATGGCTAATCCGAACTCAGGTGCACAAGAAATTGGTTTATCTAAAGTCATTGGTTTGGTTTTAGTCGCCATTCTTGGACCTGTATTGGTTCCTATCCTTACCCAACATGCAGTTGCACCTATTTGGTTGCCAAGCATGGATAAAGCAATTTTTACGTTAATTGCAGCGCTGATTGCGATTGCGATATTCTTCTTGGCCGTGATTGCTCAAATGGTAAAACAGCCACCACAAGCCAGTGCTGGAGTCGTTCAGGATAGTTTGAGTATGAATTGCCAACCAATGCAATTGTTTGATGAACTTGAACGCCATCTACAAAAGAATTGGGAAAGTGCTATTCCTAACAGAATCTATTCACGCCAGTTGCCAGTTATCAACTCTCGCAGTAAAAACGGTGCTTTTGAGGGTGAGATCTTAGAAGAAACTCAACCAGTGCCAATCAATACCCTTCGTGATATGACATTGAGCTCATGCTTCAAAGAAGAAAAGTATCGCTGGTTAGCCATCCTCAATAGTTTTGGATTGTTAAGTTTTATTGCTTCAGTCGTATTAATGACTATTTTTGCCAAAGGTCTATATAACGGAAGCTATCTGGATTTTAGCGACTTCACTTATGGTTTCTTTGGTGTATCGATGTGGATCTTAGGGAAGTTTTGTTTTGAGCACGGTAATTACCTATGGAGCCGTTTTGACTTTGTATCAAAACTAATATGGGTTGAGGCTAAAGGTAGCTATCAATTGTCTCAAATGAACTTTGGCCGTTACCTTGACGACAGCGTGAAATCACAAAAAGAAGTCATCAATGTTGAAACCATGACGTTACGTGTCTGGTACGCTGAAATTAGCACAACGACCTTCGGTAAATATCAAAACCGTGCGATCTTGAGCATGACTGCTTGTACTGATGATGCTGTTGTACTGAAAGAGCATTTAGCCGACTTTGCCAAAAGCCAAAGCATTGTGGTTGCCCCAACGTCTGAAGTAGATATTAACCGCATGTCATCTATGAACCAGATGAATAGCGCAATCAATAAAAGCTCACCAAGAACACATGGTACACATCTTGGATTGATGAATAACCCTGAAACACACAGTCAGGATCTATCAGATCAAGTACCCGTGATCATCAAACCGAAAAAGAATATGTTTTGTGTGAAATGTGGTGAACCACTTCAGGACAATATGCTGTTTTGCCCTCAGTGTGGTACCAAAATAGAAAGTTAATCGTTAAAGAAAATAAAGGAATGGATTACGAATGTGGTCCATTTTTTTTTGACATCAAAAAAATAATTAGAGTTCTAAAATTAAGAGTTTAATTGAGCGTTGACATATTCTTCGACAGAAAATCCCTTTACGCCAGTTTCTATAAGTGCATGCACAAAGTCTGAGAACGTCACTGGAATGTACCCTACTTTGAATAGTGCCTCATTCAACTCTTTGAACTTCAGAAAAACTTCTTCTTTATGTTTTTTCTTCAGCTTAAACGTGGACGGCAAATCTGCCACTTGCAGATCTTGAATTTTGATTGGGTTGTTCATAGCGTACCCGGTTGCTTAAAAGTTGCGAATTTAAACTATTGTAATGTGAAAATTAAAAAATGCAGAATAAATCTGCATTTTATTGTTTCATTTTTTTAAGATCTATTTGATAAACAGATGCTTAAATTAGTATTCTCAACCAAAAGCCAATTAATAGCGGATTAACCAAAATCAATCCGTTTCTTATTGGTATGTTTAATGTGTTGCTTCTGGCGTACCAAATGCATCAGGACTTTGCGGTTGATATTGTGGTTGCTCACCACCACTTTGTTGAGCTTGACCAGGTTGACCAGCTGGAGTAGTAGTCTTACGTAAAGCTAAGTCCTTCATGATGTCTTGACAAGACATGCCCCCTGTTTCGTATAAGTTGTACGCAACAGGATCTTTTTTAGGATCTGGCGGTACACACTCCAATTCAGGTTCACTAGCAGTTGCAGAATCGGCATTCATTTTGTCCAGTTCGGTAGAAATCAATGTCAGATCGATGTCACTTGGCGTAATTGGACGACTGCTGATCTGCAAGCGATAAGTCATAGACGGCGTTAGCAGCGCATATAGTTCGCGGATCTGATTGGCCATAAGCGCAGGATTTTTCATTACGATTTTTTGGCATAAGAAAAGGTGCACGTTGTTCGGGCTACAAACACTTCCTTTACGCTGACTTGATTGTGGGTTTTGGGCATCCACTTTCAAGGGGTAGACTTCAATGTAAACTTCATACGGCGTATCTGGCTTAAATTGGAAGTTCTGCAAACTAGAAACGACAGTTGAATACGGTTCTGACGTATCTTGTGCATGACAGAATACTTGTGGTGCGTTACAGTCAAAGTTACGACTAATACGGTCGATAATTTCATTGCGCTGAGCAGCCAATTTCATACTTTCTTCTTTTACTCGTCTTGCAACTTCACTCTGCAGTCGAGCTTCAAGTTCAACATCGCTTTGTTGTGGACGTTCAACTTCGATGTTTTGATTGCCAAAAATAACCACAGCAACTAACAAAAAGAAAAGAACACCACCGCCAATCAAGATTAGCTTTTTATGCTTAGCAAAAAAGTTTTCATCAATGTCTACTTTTTTGCCCTTTTTTGCTGTTTTGGCCGGCTGTTCAGGCTCACTTACATGTTCATCATCGGGTTGGGGTTTGAGCGCTTCTTCAGCTTCCTTCCCGATGTTGTCCATATCATCTGGTTCGTGATTACTCATTTATTCACCTATTCAATTATTTACTTGATTTAGCTTTTGTAGAGGTCGATTTAGACTTGGCTTTCTTTTTACCACGTTGAACTGGCTCACCGTTGTTGTCGTATCCACTTGCACCACAGCTAAAGCAATCCCATTTAAACTTACGTTCACCACGTAAATTAAATGCAGACTGAATCATGGTCTGACCACACTCAAAACACTTGGCTTCGTTGCCAGTGCGAGATTTTGTAAGTTGGGTATCTGGTGATCCATCTGGCAATATGTCGAAATAACGTTTACATGATGCAGCTTCACAACTGTATCGCTCTTCGTAAACACCAGGTTCTTTGCGGTACTTGGTATGTATAAGAGGCTTTTTACAGATACATGGATACTCTGTTTTGGTCACTTGGAATCTTGGCTCGTAGTTAGGACTACCATCAGGGAACACCTCTAATGGACCCGACTTACATTTTTTGCCTTTCAGGTTTGGATTGGATTTTTCACAAGAAAAGAAGTGATACGGCTTACCTGAAGAAGTTGAAATACCTTTTAACTCACGCAACCAACCGCCACACCCTTCAAGCTGACATTTGTATGTATGGTTACGGCGATATTCGTCAAAATCAGGAACCAAGTTACCGCTTTCGTCATTTGTAGAACGGTATGTTTCTTTACAGGTGCCATCTACGAACGCACGTTGAGAGCACTCAAAAAATACAGATTTATCAGTTGTAACCTGAGTCAGTGATTTGCCACATAAACATAAATGAGCAGTTGGCTCACGTACAGTTGGCTTACCCGGTTCATCTTTACCATCAACATTTCTGTTTGGCGCTGAACTTTTGCATGAATTACATGACCAGTAGACCGATGTTGTTTTGTCGCGATTGGTACCGATTTTCGGCAACATGCGTCCGTCATCACAGTTATTACATTTGTAGACAGGGAATGAATCAAGCCAATGTTTTGAGAACTGTCCTAATTCACTTTCAATCCCTAAATGGAACTTTTGGAGTTCTTGTTTATAATCGGCATCACCAGTAGCGATTAGATCCAGTGTTTCTTCAATTTCTTTGGTGTAAAGCGGATCTGCAAAACTAAACTTACCTCTAATGTTTTGAATCAACTTCAATCCATGCGGTGTAACTTCAATTTTCTTTTTAACAAGCTTGATATAGCCGTGCTTGATTAACCGTTCAAAGATTGATTGGTAAGTACTAGGACGACCAATTCCTTTTTTCTCAAGTAATTTGACCAATGATGGTACGGTGTAGCGTGAACGTGGTTTGGTTTTGGTCGCGATAACTTTACCAGCAATAACATTGTGGTTTTGACCGACTTCAATATCTATAGGTAGCGTATGTTCAGGTTCTTTTTCTGAATCTTCTTCACCGTCCACGTATTCAAGTGCATTTTCATCAATACTGTAGGTCTTTAATAAGCCCAACCAGCCATCTTCTTTTAAGATACGGCTAGAAGCTTTGAATTCAGCATCTTTAGTAATGCTTTCACCATCTACATTGAGAGTGACATCTTTATAGACACCTATAACGGATTTAACTTCGTATTCAGCTGGAGCCATTTGCGATGCAACAGTACGCAACCAGATTAGACGGTATAGATCCTTTTGAACTTGGTCCTCACCAGCTTCAAAGGTAAAGAAGTCACTAGGACGAATACATTCATGTGCTTCTTGAGCACCATCGCGAGATTTGGCTTTATTGCCGATAATCGCAATGCCCTCTCTCTCACCAAAAGCTTCTAGAGCTTGCATCCCCTCAGGCGAAATTACAGCAGCATCAGTACGATGGTAAGTGATATAACCACCTTCATATAACTTTTGCGCTGCTTCCATAGTTTGTTTTAGATCCAAACCAAGACGCGCTGCAGCTGCAGCTTGCAGATCAACAGTAATAAACGGCGCTGGAGCACTACGGAAAGATGGCTTAGTTTCAACACTGGTAATGGTTAATTCTTTTTTATCAATTACGTTTTGTAGACGGGTAATTGAAGCTTTATCTAACCACTGGTTATTGTGCACATCCTTCATTTCAGGATTAAGCCACTTAGAAAAATCCCATTTCGCAGCCCAACCTTGTTTTAGAGTTACTTCAAGATTGTAATGTTCATGTGATTTGAAGTTTTTCAGTAGATCTTCTAAATCACCAAGCACAACGAGTACGGCAGATTGAACACGGCCAACAGGAAATTTGCCTTTTAAAATATTTGAAATTGGCTCATACAAGTAAAAACCAATCATACGGTCAAGGAAACGGCGTGTTTCTTGAGATGCCACCATACCTTGATCCAGCTCTTCACCATTTTGAAGTGCATTAGCGATCGTACTTTTATCAATAGCGTTATATTTGACGCGAATATACTGATCGTCAGATAAGTTCAGGATACGTTTTAAGTGATATGCAATGGCTTCACCTTCACGGTCCAAGTCAGTTGCGAGGAAAACCGTATCTGCATTTTTAGCAGCCTGTCTTAATTCTTGAACAACGCGTGTTTTATTTTGAGATATTTCGTATTTAGGAACAAAGGCTGGATATGAAAAACCGATCTCATGATTAGGTAAATCACATACATGGCCAACTGAAGCGCGTACAACGAATTCGTGCGGATACAGGTCATCCAAGATATGTTGAATTTTTTCGACCTTTCCGGGTGACTCTACTATGAACAAACTACTCATTAAAATTCATCCAATTTTTAACTTTCTTTAGTAATAATTACTGAAGTTAATCTAGTAATGGTTTTAGTATATACAATTTTAAAATGTTTAAATAGGTTTAAGGGTTGATAAACAAACACTTTTAAGGGCTTATTTCTTAATCTTTAGTTGGATGAACATTTCAAGTGGTTAAATTACTTCCTGTTTTCAATATTCTACGCGCAAAAAGACAACAATATTTATCTAAAATTATGGGAAAAAACGGCTTAATTGTTTGAAAATGCAATGTTTAACCATCACAAATTAAAATTCCAAAAATATTATTTAACGAATTAATGTTGTACTATAAAGGTATCGTTTGTTTTAAGCTAAAACCATGATTAAAAAACTTATAGTTTTAAGCACCTCATTGTTAATCATCGGGTGTTCGTCTACGCCACAAGAAAAACGCTTAGATCAATATCTTGAAGATACGAAAACCGATGCAAAGGAACGTAGTATTGACTGGTATTACAAACATGATTACGAGCGTAGTAATGTTTTAAATATTTGTTATTCCATTTATATAGATTCTGCTAAGAAAGCTGGTTATTACAGCGATGATGTTAGTGATGGCCGAGAAAAGTATTTAGACGATAGCGTACAAAAAGAATTGTACGCCTCAAATGACGAATGCAATAAGGCATATAAGGCTCAGGATATTCTAGATAACTTTGTTGCAAGCAATAGCCTTCCACAAGAGTCTTATGAAGACAAGTTAGATCCACAACAAGAACCAAGTTCAACACCAGAAGTATCACCTGAAGTACCAGAAGTATCACCTGAAGCACCAGCAAATGAACCAGTCGCCACAAAACCATCAACACTAGAGGAATTAACCAATGCGAATCCGCAATAATGCGCTCATATGCCCAGGCCAATATTTTTGATTCGATCTGCATTCTTTTTGCCCTAGCCATTTTACCTATGGTAATTATTAGTATTGGCATACAGCTCAAAGAGAATTACGAGCGTAAGAAGCTCACTCAAAGCTATATGGATCAGCACTAAACAAATCCAATAGGCAATAAAAAAGCAGCGAAATCGCTGCTTTTTTATTTCTAATGAATTTTACGAATAGGCTGATTATAGGGAGAATCTTATACTGACCGATGCACATGCATTGAATTGGTATTGTTCATTAAAGGTGAATTACTAGCCACTGAATGAGTCGTTGATGCTTTATGTGTGCGGTAGTTATTCAAAAACTGATCCACTACTGGCACATTGTTAGGCAATATTCCGATTTCGCGGTTAGTAATTTTAATCGTTTCTATTTGGTCTACATGGCTCATAACTAAGTCCACTACAATGATTAAAACTATGTGCGTAATTATAGCTTAAAATTGAAGAAATTCCATTTTGGGATTTAATATTTGGTTTTTTTATGCACAGGTTTTTGTGGATAGTAGTGGGTATAAATGGCTAAGTTGCTGATTATTTATGCTTTTAACATTGATTAAATATTAACCAAAATAACGAAAAATATGGAGAAATATAGCAGAAGCTATAGAAGAAAAAAGAGGAAATGTCAAAAAAAGGGCAAAAAAAAACTATTAGAACAATCTCAGTCTAATAGTTTATTAAATAGGGTAATATCCCTTGATTCGTAATATAACCGATCTCTAATAAGTTTTAAAGCTTTTTTAATTATATTCACGTAAATTCCACAAACTGTTATCTCATGCTGAACAAAAGTAATGATTAAGCCCTATACTCAACTCTACCCTGATATATTGCAGATTAGTTAAACTGCTGTTTAGAAATTGCAAACAATAAGATGTTATATTTGAGCGAGGTTGGAATTATGTATGAAATGTGAATGCTTTAAAAACTGATATATATTATCAACTTTTTAGAATTTTACGCCTAATAGAATACATACAACTTGTTAGAATGCCTTATACTAAATCAGCCACCCTCACACACTTTTTATGGATGACCAGTATAGTGAAAGATTCAATCTTTGCTGATGTTATATCAAAGTTGAATGCGGAAGTTTTTACGCAAAAAGCTGGTCGCTTATACCCTCCTGTCAGTCAATTATTGGCACTGGAGAAAAAGTTAGCATTATGTACAGCATCATTGGTTAAAAGCGTAGACATTCCAGACTATAAACAGCTAGAACGCCTGTTTTGGGATAACGTAAATCATACCTATGGCACTGGTTATTTTGCGGAGATTCCTAAGTGGGGTTCCAACATCTTTATCCCATTACAGGTATGGGAAAGTGTGTTACAGCCTTATGCATTGTTCTATAAAAATATGAACCCTGAGTTTAACTTTTATGACTTTGCATTTACGACTGCAGCGTTGAGCGCTTGGCGGTACAGCCAACCCGTGCTAAAGCTTGAAAATGATGTATATCGCACCCTATTGAATGATGAAAACGGTCGCTATGTCGATGGTCATTTGCTGAATTACTACTTTCAGTGGACCAACTTTATTCATACACCAGGTCTAGGACACAACGACAAACCTTTATATGGTTTTTTCGCGCATCAAAACGAAGTTTTGTTTAACGGCAACAACGTTAAAGTATTGATCATTGTGTTTTGCTATGAAGATACTGAAGCCAACATATCTGATGAAGATGCTTTAAGCTTAACCTCTAATTGGGGTGACTATGTGGTTTTAGAGTATCGCACGGATACTATTAAAACTATTAAAGATAGTTTGATTGGTACCAACCTTAAAAGTAGTCCTGAGCTATTAATCTTACTTGGTAAAATGCTTAGCTTATTTAATTTCTCTATTCATCCTAAAACTGACATCTACAATCACCGTGGCTACCTGATGCAACCCACGTATAACGATACGATTGATTCATTTCTCAGTAGTTATAGAAAGCACAAAGGTATGCCAGTACGCCGTGGCGTAGGTAAATCACCCTCTAGCAATCAACGCCGTGAAGTCCTCTATCATGTCCACGCACCAAGCTGTCCACGCCTGTTTGATACTGGTCTGAACACTGGTTTTGTGTCGCGCATGCACAAGAGTAGCCATATCGCTAATGACCATTTTAATACACTACATTGGCTTAAAACTGATACTGGCTTAAAACTAATTTCAGGTAGTTTATATACTCAAGAAACCGAAACTAAACTTATTAAATCAATTCAAAATTACTTTTATGGTAATAATACTTAAAGGTTTTCATTCTTTTTTCCTTAAACCTGTTATATACTTTTAATACCCATTTCAATCAATGAAGTATTATGCGTTTCGAGTTCGATCCATCATTTATATCTCATGTTGCAGTACGATTAGATGGCACTTCCTTAAAATCATTTTTAGACAACCTTGGAAACGTATCTTTTCAAGAAGCTGAAAGTTATTTAAGCAATCTAATTAAAGGGAATTATGAGCAAGACGATTTTACAGTTGGATTGAAAGTTAAACCTAAAAACCACAATCAAACAGAATTATTAGGGCATCTTTATAAAAATAGTGCCTTTCAATCGGTTTCAACTGAAGTATCGGATCTCGACACCCAAAACATGCACAATGACATCGCTCAATTCGTTCAAAGCTATGCCAATGTTGCAGATCTTCAGTACAACAGTAATTTCTTGGACAAGCAGACGTTTAAGCATGAAAAAACGTTAGATAGCTATATCTTCACAGAATTAATGCTGCAGTTCACCAACAATAATACCGTGAAGTTTCGTGTGGACGGCGAATATGTCACAGTGATTAATACTGAGCTAACCTCTAAATACATCTATTTTAACGACAACAAGAATAAGCGGATCTGTAAGTTTTTAAGTAAAAATATGCATCCAGCTTATTTAGAGTCATTCTTAGAGCAGATGCATATTATTAAAATTGATTCTGAGCAGTACTTTTATAATGCAGTCGTGAATAACACAATAAGTTATGATGCTGACGTTAACGCCTTTATGGACCAATCTCAGAATTTTTTAAATACCCTTGTGAAAGGTTATAAAAAACTGATCTTAAACAACGTGCGATTTAATCTTTACGAATTCTTAGAAGACGACCTTGAAAGTGTCATCCTAAACCGTATCACTAAGGCATGGCATTACGCTCACGAAATTACGTTGCAAACCAACAACCCATCAAAATATGTAGTCGCTCAACCGCTGGTTATAAAATATTTATAAGTGAGTTTCTTTATTTATGAACCCCCTCATGATCAAGTATGGTATCGATATTGGTACGCTATCTAAAATATTTAGATCGCATCTTGAAAATGAGGGCATTGTATTTGATCGTGAGAGTGACTTTCAGCTTGAACGAAGCTCTAAACGTATTTACCTCAGAACCAATCACCACAATGACGCCACAAAAAATAAGAAAAAAACGGCCTGGTATCTTGTAGATCTAGATAACGCACGTATGTCTTATGGTTGGTTTCATGCTGGCGGTGCAAACTTCACTTACAGCTTGTATGAATACATTCAAGAAATGGATCTGCAACCTGGTGATACCGTATATACCAAGGAACAGCAAGAAGAAGATCTTAAACGCTTCTTAAGCTCATGCAAAAGTGCTGAGAAGAACAAAAAAGACCAAGAGATATTGGCTCAAATCTATATGGGTTTTGAATGGGCCAGAAGCCTACCCTTGCCAAACCGTCCACACAACTACAATGTGAAAAAGCAGATTAGCTTCAGTCATGCTAGATTGTACAATCCAAGCAACTTCACTAAAAATGAGCTGATTGATTATGTCAGCCAGTACTACCCTCAACACAAGAACAGCACTATTATTCTGAACCGTATTATTGATCTGCAACCAGATCTAGATCAACAGTCGCTACGTCAGAACAAGCTTTTAGTTGAGGGGCAAAACCTCAAAAATCAAATCATTTTCCTTCAGACCATCGCTGAACATAAAAACAAGCGTGGTGAAGATAAGTTTACATTACGTGGTGTACTTGCAAACGGCGCTTTCAAAATCTTATTTAAAGATCCATTGGATGCATGGAACCAAGATCGGATAATCTTTTGTGAGGGCTACGCCACTGGTGAAGCAATTGCAGAATCAATTCAATACTCTATTCCAGTCATTGTCGTGTACGTGGCTGGCAACATCATGAATGTAGTACGTGATTTCCGTGCCGAATTCCCGTTTTCACGCTTCTATATCTTCAATGATAATGACCATAAAACAGCATTAGAAAGCAAAATAAAGCGCAATCCCGGTATCTATTACGCAACAGAAGCATGCCGAGCTGTAAACGCAGCC
Source organism: Acinetobacter sp. SwsAc6 (assembly GCF_013391565.1). NCBI lineage: Bacteria > Pseudomonadati > Pseudomonadota > Gammaproteobacteria > Moraxellales > Moraxellaceae > Acinetobacter > Acinetobacter sp. SwsAc6. Next base: position 34,336 of record NZ_JACAXE010000020.1, on the reverse strand, counting down.
ATGATTGGACCTGAATTTACTGAAGAACAGCTAGATCTAAGTGACTGGAACGATTTTAAATGTTTATACGGCGTTGATTACACGCGTGATGTTATACGTCATAAAATGCAAAATGCCGTGTGGACGACTGCAATTCAAAGCACGGTTAACCCGAACTACTCTATCAGTGCCCTATTCTTTGGCATCAAACAACAGTTGGATGATATAGGCCTCTATCCTGATAGCATGACCAAAAAGAATTGGTTTAGCTTGGTTTTACGCGCATACGCCTTACTGACTCAACAGGGATTTAGTCAGATCCACCCGATTGAGCTGGTCAAAGAACAATTTATTGAGATTCTTGGCCAGATTAGCAAGCAACCCCGTAAAGTCACTGGAGCTGAAGAACCAGAACTCCTTCAGGCCTACACAAAACTTGTAGAAATGATCGCACGTAATGATTCAACAACAGCACTGAATCAACAGATTATCACCGTGATTAACTTATACAAAAATGCAGATTATCCAATTGAAACATTAAAGGTTTGGCTCAAAGATATTTTGAGTAAATCGAACGATCCTGAATGGTCCGAAAACTTCATTAATAATATTTTTATTTCGATAATTTGAATGTCAAACATAGACCCCCAAAGGTAGCAAACTTTTGGGGTTTATTTTTCTCTAAACTTTCATTGCACTAGGTTTATCGACCTATTTAAAACTAATGTTTCCTGAACCAGTTCGGTTTTGTGACTTATGGATTGGTTTGCCATAAACTTTAACGTTGCCTGAGCCTGAAAGCTGTACTTGAGCAGAATTGATAGCTGTACAAAAGATATTGCCTGAACCAGATAGTGCCACTTCTAAATTGTTGCTTTTCAATGGTAATGCATCAAAATTGCCTGAACCTCTCAAAGATAAGACACAGTGTTCAACGGTACCGTCTAAATCCATATTTCCAGATCCACTAATACTTGCTGTGAATTTATCTTCATTAAGATTTAAGACCTGAATATTGCCTGAACCTTTTAAATCAATAGCTTTTAAATTTGGGTGACTGATCGATACTTCTAACGGTGAACAAGTACTAAAACTTACATTGTCCTGAATAGCTAAAACCAATACACCCCCCTGAAAAGTCGCACTAATAAGATCTACAATATTGTCGTCTGCAGTAATTTCCATTTTAGAAACACTTGAAGCAAAAAACTTCAGACTCATTGGACCTTTCATACAGATTTCGTTAAATGGGTTTACAGGTACTTGCTTAGTCACTGGTTTGCCACTTCCAACGATTTGATAGTTGGAACCTGAACTGTATACATTGCCGTTGCCATTGATTACAACAGAACCCAAAAAAATATGTTTTGACATATAAAGCCTCAAATTATTAAAAGTAATTTAACCCTAAATAAGTGGTCATTCATAACCTATTTAATATCTGTAAATTATAACATTGAGGGCTTAAACATTTTTTATTAAAATAATAAATTAAAGCTTTTAATTTTTCTTTAAACCTTTATTAGACATAGCTTATATTAAAGATTAAACAGAAATGTTTTTAGAATCGGTATATACTAAAAGTATAAATTTTCTTAAGCATATGATTAATAGTCCTATGCAACCTGGGTAGCACATTGCACCTAAATATATATTAGAAATTGGAATTGTTATGGCTGAGAAAGTACCGAGCGCCCGACATAATTGTGATTTAAATACGATGTTTCAGTTTTTCCAAGAAGAACTGGAGCGAAACTACGGATTCGTATTCAAGTCATCTGGTAAATATCAATTCGTGACCGTATTTGATGAAAAAGTGCCTTGCCTCACCGAATCAGATAACCCTAGTAAATCAAGTAGCAACAATGTCAAACCACGAGGGATGTATTGGATCTATCCAAACATGAACCGTGATACTGGTGAATACTGGCCAGTACTCAAAGGACACCGCTTTGGTGTAACTGACATTGAAATCTCAATTGCTTTTGCTGACCACTATAAGAACGTAATCAAGCCTCAACGAGATTCAAACCCTAACTACAAACCACCAAGCAAAGAAGATGTTGATCGCCGTGTACGTGAGTTTGAAGAAGCTCAAAAGAAGCATCTACTTCAACAAGAAAAAGAGCTCTTAGCTGCACAAATCGCTATCCGTATTGAGTGGCAACGTGCTGGTAAAATTATTGACGATTCATTTTTTAATAATAAAACTGGAAGCCTTCAGACCTTTAAACGCGACATTCGACAAATGCCGTATATGGTTGAAAAGAACCTAGAGCCATACGGCGCTAAAATCATGCGTAAAGATAACTTTACCCGTGATGAAGCCATTGAAGCAGTAAAGCGTGAACTTCCTGAATCAGCTACCAATCAACAGCTTCTCGTTGAAACAGTAGAGAATGTATTAGCGTATCAAAAGCATTTCATCAACTTTGAACCTGAGCTTGAGGGCGAAAAGAAAAAAGGCTTTGATTTACGTAAAAGCAGAGCTGTCATTCTTGCACCGTTAATTGACACCAATAACAAAGTCGTCAATTTACAGCGTATCACCCACCATCGCCAAAAAAAGCGCAACAAAGAAACCAACAAGCTTGAAGAAGTACTGCATAAGGGTAAGTACTTTTTTGATAAAGCCAAAACGAAAGATGCATTCTTGCCTGTTAGCAAAAATCCTGATGTTGGCTATGAAGTCTTTAACCCGAATGCAAAGAACTATTTGATCAAGGAGGGTTGGGCAACAGCGATCAGCGCACGTAAGGCGTTGGATGCTGGTTTAGAGCTTGGTTTATTGGGTGAGGGTTTTACTGCAGAAAACACACAAGTTTTAGCGTCATACAGTAAATCCAATATCTCAAGTGTTGCTGAGCTTATCTGCAGTATCAATCCTGAAGCCAATATATTTGTTGGTTATGATAACGATGCTGGCCAAACGCTTGAGTCTGGTTTGAATCCTGGCTTACAAGAAGCTTGTCACAACTTTTCATTAAGTGGTGTGTTAGGTGATGTGAGCAAACATGAAAATACACGTATCACCCTACCCCCGGTTTTCCAAAATAAATTATCTGTTTCTGATTGGGATGATGCTCGTCAATATTTAGGTGTTGAACGTTTAGCTGCAGAGTTGGCAAAAGAACTGAATAACGCCGTCAAACGTATAGACAACAAGATCCCTGAAGTTGCGTATGCAATTAACCGCTACAACCGTCAACGCGAAGCTTATGCAACCAAGTTCCCTAATAAAGAATACCAACCGAATTACGGCATTGTGATTGCACAATCAGATGAAAAATATCTGGAATTGCAGAACATACGTGCTAAAAACCAAGCAAATATTGAAAATTACAACGCAAATATTGAAAAGCGTAAACAAGATCTATCAAAAGCTAACTATGATGGACCAGCTGGTACAGGTAGCACGAAATCCTATGCAAAACCAAAGTACCAACCGCCGTCATTTGATAAAGCATTTGATGATAAACCAACTCCAACCGCTACGGCACCCGTATCTACGCCCGTCATGACTCTTGAGGGCATTAAGTCTTATATGGAGATCCTTTCTGAAATTGATGTCACCAAAGTTCAAAATGATGTTTTGAAAGTTGTCGCTACTGCAGATGGCCATCAAAAGATTAAAGCCGGTGATATTGAATTCGAGAAAATGGGTGCCAAAGAACCAACCAGTAGCACAAACCCAAGTATGGATAGCATGCAAAATACCAAAGTACATATTGATGTATCCAAGGACATCAACAAAGATACAGTTAAATTGCAGAGTGTGGATCGTTCGACCATTCCCGAACAAAATCTTCAGCAAGGTATCGATCATCAAAGCTACGCTAAGTCAGCTATCTTTACCGCTTTTTGGCTTCATTCAGCAGAAATGTATAAAGCTAGAAAGTTAATTCATGAAGCTGGTATTAGTACTGCCGATGTTGAGGGTTCAATTGCTGTCGCTGAAGATAAGCTCAATAAAGCTCAGGAAGAAGTTTCTAAGAAGCGGTCGTATCCTGAACTTTTTGTGATTAGTGCGTCTGATAGCGAATACCGTGCGTCAATCATGAAAGTTTTATCTGATTTAGAGGCTGCACATCCAGAGTGGCAGAATCTCAAAACATTTAGAGAAAATCTTACTGATAGGACCATTGCATTTGATCAATTGAATCTGGATACATTGAAGATCAAAAACAAAGTAGTGCATTTGATTGTCAGTAATGTGACCAATGATCAAAACTATCTAAAGGTTCAAGAAAGCCTCACCACCCTTTTAGATACATCGAACAGCTTGTCTTTGGACCGTCAACAAAAGTTCAATCTTGTGAACAGTCTAAGTAAAACATTAAACAACATGGCCAAACTGTTAGATGAACCACCAGTCTTCCAAAGACTGAACGATTTCTTTACTCGTTTTGAAAAGCGTGTAGATGATCTCGTTCTAGGTGATGGTCTAAAGCTGTATGGTATAGAACCGCAGAATTTAAACAAAACTAACGAACGTGGACAGTCGTTCGATATGTAAAAGCAGATATGAAAAAGCCCCGAATATCGGGGCTTCTTTTTGAGTCAATGTTTTCAAGATTAGTGTGGCAATGTTGCCCTAAAATCCAATGCAAAATCAGTTTCACCACGAGGATCGCTATTAAAGAACTTGAAGCCTAAACACTTAATCTCTTTATAGCCCATACTCTCCACCTCTTTTAAGAAGCTCTTATAACCTTCGTCATCCTCTTCATCTGGATCAAAAATTACAGAACTCTCGTCACTCAAGCTGATCAGTACTTCTTCCTTCCACTCGTCATTCACCAACAAATGACCGCCTTTAGGCTCAATCAAACATTGATAGTACATCTCTTGGTTCACCGTATCATTCACGATCAACATATAGTCTGGACTGAATCTACGGCCATCAATAGGACTAAATAACCAGTAGTCTAGCTCATTACGTATTAAGTAAATTTCAGCATCTTTATATTGACGTTTAAGGGCATCAATTTGAGTCGAAATGAATTTTACGAATAGCTTCTCTTCACTCGTACCGTAGTTTTCACTATAAGCATACCAATCGGCACCCTCAACATTAAACTTCAGTTGTTCATTTGGGTGCAACGATTGTGCGATCGCACGTTCGTCTGGAGCATTGACAGTGATTTCACCCGTATCAGGATTTTCAACAGGGAAAGCAACCAAGTAAATGTTTTTCTCTTGCTGAAAAACAGTAGACAGCGATTTAGGTTTAAAGGTTTTACTACCCGTGATACGTGGCATATGACGATCAATAGCCTTACGTACCTCAGGTAAAATTATGCCCAAAAGTAGCTGATATTTTTCATCAATGGTCAGATCGTGAATATCCTTATCTTCAGTATATGAATAGCGGATCTGATAAAGCGGTAGGTAGTTATCGATTAATTCATCCATACTATCTAACCCAACGATATGCTCTCTTAGATAGTTAAATCTAAAAAAGTTCCCTTCAGTCGCAACGAGCGCCTTTTTCAAGACCGGTCGGCTAAAGTATTCTTCAGTCAGATCGATGGTTTTATGGTTAACTTCAGCTTGGATCTGATTCTGTTGCTTGTCGGTCAAGCTACCAGCATGCAATTGGTATGCACTGGCTTTGATTTCACGCTTAAAAGTCGTATCAATCTCAGAATCAGTCGTTTTATTTCTAAATTCTTGCTGATTGACTAAGACAAAACCTTTCTTATATGTCTCACTGTTCATAAAGTCAGATTTAAGCGTGATTGTGTGCTTTTCAGTGGATTTATTAATAATCCCTTCACCTAGAAGCTCTAACTTTAAGTTGTCGTAAAACGTGCCAGTCTTAACAAAGTGGTACATGAACGTTTCAAGTACACGCCCGTATTCATCAATCGCATTGTCAAACTTACGTTTGTACTGGTCAAACTCATAGCCATGTTCTTTATCAAACAAGTCAAGGTTATCATTATTCAAACGATATGATTTATGCAGTTTATATGGGCATAAACGAGCACCACGGCCAATCAACTGAATATCTTGCAGCGATACTTTTTTCGCTGCAGAAATATCAAAGTGAATGATGTCATAGAGACTTAAAACATCCCAACCTTCTGTGAGTGCATCAACTGAAAATATCACCCGATTATAGTTTTTAGGATCATCTAAAATCGGCAACAAAGTTGAATTGGTTTTATCCGTTGAGTTGTAAACAAACGTGTTATCTGAAGAAAAACGAATTTTAATTTCAGAAATAAATGATTTTAAACCATCTCTATCGCTGATCGTGGATAGACCAGACTTCGGAGAGGCAATCCAAGCAAACATTTGACGCAAGAAACGAAAGCTATCTTCAGCGTCTTGCAAATTAGTCTGATTGGTTTCACTTAGCTTTTTCAGATAATCTAAATCTTGTGGCTTAAGTGAATTAATCACCTTATGGAAAAATTCACGGTCTAGCTTGCTTTGTTTAATGTTGGTTGATTTCACCAATATAATTGGGTTGATCGTGACTTGCATATCACGCTCAGCGAATAAACGTCTGTATTCACTCAATACAACGGCATTAATCACCAATAAGCGTTTTTGATCGGCGATCTGAGTTTCAGTGTTGTAAAGGAAGCAAACCGCTTTACTGTAACCTTCCTTATTGAATCTCAAGAAATCGTATTTATAGACTAATTTGTCCTGATACTTCCTATGGATGGCACTATTGCCCAAGTCAACAGTAGCAGTAAACTCCAGCAAAAGATTATCTGGCCGTGCCTTGATTGCAGTATTGACCGAAGTTTCCCAATTGGTAATCGCTTCATCATCTTCTTTTATCTTCTTACGTGTATTCACGTTAAGTCGATGCGCTTCATCTGCAATCAGAACAATTTTATTATTCAAGAAATCTTCTGCAGACAAACCATTTTCTACCTCATTCACAAGTTTGTTGTAGAGGAACGCCGTACTTAAAAACATAAAGTTAATAGCGTTGCCTTGTGAATCTGGAAAGAGTTTGATTTCTTTAACAGGAATAGAACGTCCATTGATTTTCACGCCGTTCTTATTGAAAAGATACTTTTCAAATTGCGGATCAATAAAGTTCATATAGGCCTGTTCAATAATCTGCAATTGATGGACCATAAATATGAAATTACGGTAGCCTTTCTCATATAAAAAGAGAATAACAGCAGCCATGGTGAGCGTTTTACCGGCACCAGTTGACATATTGAAAAGTAAGTGTTTGGCTTTAGTCGGATCTTGATCATAGATCCAGATAAAATGCTTTACAGCCTCTTCTTGATACCCCCTTAAAGTACGCGACAAGTTATCAGTGATATAGCGAGGGATAGTAAAGTTTTTAGCCCACTCAATGTATTCACTGTCGTTTTCAATACGATAATATAGGAAGTCTTTTAAGGTATCTTTTACCAATGTTGGGCTTAATCTAGACATTAGGTGCACCATAAAACTTATCAGTGAGCGCAATCTCTTCCTGAGTGACTTTGAATTTTGAATCCAACATATCTGCATGGTTTAGATATAGCTGGTTTTCATCCAAAACTTGCAATAAAAGCACTTTACGATCGTCTAGTGATAAAGCCCTAAATGATTCCTCACGCTCAAAGTCTTTTTTATCAAACCAAAACTTTAAAAAGGCATTCTGAGCCATTTCATTATAAATACTGTCCAGCTCACCTTTACTTGTTGCAGCCAAGATTCCATCTTGATAGGCCTGGTTATAGCGCTTCAGTTCAAAATAAACAAATGAACCGCCACCATTCCAATTTACAAGTTTAGAGATACCGCCGTCCTCACCGTTTATTACGCGTTTTAAGCGTGTTTTGGTGATTTCATCAATATAGTCCATCTGCTCAATCGCAATCCATTTGCGACCCAATTTATGCGCCACAGCAGCCGTAGTACCCGAACCTGAGAAAAAGTCGAGCACAAGATCTCCTTCATCCGTGGCGATCTCAATAATACGCTGTAAAAGTAGTTCTGGTTTTTTCCCATTCGGGAACAATACACCACCCTCTTTTGTTAAATTGTTCAGCGGAAAGCCATCCCAAAAGGTGCCAGCTTTTTCAAGCTTGAAGATATATTTCCCTCTTTTGACCGCAATATCACTCAACCAAGCAATTTGATCGCACTTGGCACCCTTGTAATAGACAGTCGTTACCTTATTTTTGTTTTTTCCAGATCTAGGCACATATTCAATGCTTAATAGCTCATGAACCCCGGTTACACCTTCCATCACGCGTGTTCTAATTGAGCTTTGAGCATTCGTGTCGCGCATAATCTTATCAAAGTACTTCAGATAGTATTCAGCTTCAGTCAGGTTTTCTTCTTCCATCACCTTTTTGATCGGCTCTAGAACCACACCTTTATGCGTATAAACCTCAATCGGCTCACCTGAACCATCTGTTAATGTCTTAATGTGCTCTTTGGTACCAACGCTTTTTAAGATACGCGTATACTTCCAGCTCTTTTTAAGCTGCTTCATGGTTTCTAGATATTCAAACAATTCTACTTCGTCATAGAAATCGTTGAACTTTTTAAAACCATTCTCACTATTCATATTTTTGGTGTAAATCAAAATATATTCGATATTTTTCTTCAGGCGCTTGTCTTCGCCACCACCAGAAGCACCAGACGTTTGTTTCATTTTTACTGAAACTTGGTTTAAGTAGTTTTCACGACCAAAGACTTCATCTGCTAAAACTTTTAGATATGCTTGTTCATTGTCATCACATTGAATGAAAACCAGGCCATCTTCTTTGAGCAAATCCTTTACGACTTCCAAGCGATTTTTAATAAATAATAACCAAGAAGAATGTGTAAATGTGTCGTTATATTTGAATCCATCGTTCTCAGTATTGTATGGATATATATACCTATATTTAATAAAAATTAAATAATTTATTGTTTTATAAATAAATATAAATATTAAAATTACATAAACAGAATATTACGTTAAATTAATAAAAGATCTATGGCTATTTTGACCGTAAATTTACACTGATAGTTTTCTAAAAACAGTAATAAATACAAATAGAATTTTCTCTCGAGATACTAGCAAGTGATTCGAGGTGAGAACATCTAAACATCTGACTAAAGTTCAGTGATTGACCTAAGCTATTCAATCATTTTAGTGTACTAACACTGCTTTGTTAAAAATGATGATTAGGTCGTATAAAGTTGTTTTTTTAAGCGGGCTATGCGGTTTCTAAACCCTTCTATACTACGTTCTAAACGTGCATAGCTTGCTGTATTTTTATCTTTGCGACATGTTTGGATATAGCTAAATTCTTTGAGTTCTGCCTCAAGTTCTTGAATTTTTAGTACCGTGGCAAGTTTTTTATCCCATTGAGCTAATAAATTGGCTTCTCTGTATTTGAAATAGTCTTCATCGATCATTGCCGTCCTTCTTTTAATTCGCTCATAAAATAGGCATATCAACCCAACCCTACGATAACATAAGCAATTAATTAATATTTCATTATATATGCCGGCAATAAACCATGACTAGCAATTAACTTCAAATAATTACATAACACGCCCTGTATGAGTTTGTAAAAAATTCACCATTAGCAAGTGAAATTCGTGGGTACAAGTTCGTTTTGATATTGGTGAAAAAATACAAGAACTTCTTTCCGTTGCCGAAGATCAATTTGAGCAATATAAATCAAAACGAACAACTATTTGGCGAAATAAACTGATCAATACTATGAAAGGTTTATTGAATGAATGCTTACCTCAAGCTCAATATTCAGCTATATCATCTACTGTTACCTTATCTGATGATATATTCAAAAATATAAAACAAGGTATGGAAGATGAAGGACTGTGGAATGAGGAATTAGAGCAAAAGCTTTTTTTTGCATCTCAAATACAGCTTTCATATTTGTAATCTATAAGGGAGATATTAAATTTCCCTTTTTATAGCTTACGATAGGCTTACATTGCACAAACTTCCTGAAAAGCCATTCATTGATATTTTATGTATAAGTTGCTGTTTTGTAATTACAATATTTTAAATTTAAGCTCACTTATGCCACATACCTTAATCAGTTTATAAATTATATGGAAGAGTTCCCCCTTACCGAATTTCCACCGCTGAAACAAACTTGTTATAAAATATCAAAAAACTTCACAGCCATGTTATCTAATCTCTCTTTCACTACCTCCCAATCAGGCATAACTTGATTCAATAGTTGGTAGAAACGCTCACTATGATTATGTTCAACCAAATGACAAAGTTCATGCAGAATCACATAATCAATGCAGATTGTAGGCGCTTTAACTAGATGAGGATTGAGCGTAAGTAAACCTGATGGGGAGCAGTTTCCCCACTGTGTTCGCATGGTCATCAAACGAATATCAGGGTAATTTTCAACCCATAAAGCTTGTTCTAGAATATGTTGCAAACGTGCTTCGAATATGACTTTTGCTCGGGACCTATACCATTCATTTAAGTGAGATTTAATACTTTCGATGTCCACATCTAAGGTATTTACCTCCAATCTTCCCCTCAGAAGTTTTACACCTCTTGGCTTGGTATCATCATGAATCACTTTCAATTGATACTGTTTACCCAAATAAAAGTGGCTTTCACCACTTTTATATTGGCGAGGCGTGATAAATCTGCTTTGTTCACGGAACCCTCGTAATTGTTTATAGATCCAACGACTACGCTGCTTTACCGCTTCAATGATTATTTTCTCATCTGTATTTAAGGGTATTGATACAACAACCCGACAATCAGCATAGACTTTAATCACTATCTTTTGAGTACGACTAGGACTTTCAAGCACTTCAAAATCAATAACTTCATCACCATAAGCAATGCTTAACTTTCTCTCTGGCAGCGTATTCATCCTAGAGCCCATTCAAACCGACCCGCGTAATTTGTACGATCATTTCCACAATTTTTTTGGCTTGATCCATACCACTCCCAATGGATTTACATTCACGGAACATCTGAGGTAATAGTTTTTTACGGATATCCGCTTCAATATTTTGTGGATTGATGGAGTTTTCAGCCACAGAGCTCATGACAGAACGATCAACCTCGAAAGCGAGTTCAATCCACTTATCTTGATTCTGTTGATCTGTTATCGAGAATGCTTCAGGTAATAGTTTCTTGAATACACCATAATAAGCTTGAGCATGCTTATTACCACTGAACACATCAGGAATTTCATCTAAACGACGAGCCTCAACTTGCTCTTCAAACTCTTTAAACAGCATGTGTTGCTTCAATGGATGATCAAATTCTTTCTCTGCTTCTTCAATGACTTGACGTAACAGTTTAGAGAAAGCCTCCTGAGCATAAGGATCATCACGCAATTGCTGTTCAATCATCTTCGTTACACGAGTTTTGATGATATCCGTTTCATTACGTGTTTTCTCTTCACTCCAATCTTCGGGTTGCGCCATTTTGCCCATCTTGCCGACTTCATAGACTCCATCAGGGTCTTTTACCTCAATACCCACAACATGCTTATCAAGAAGTTTTTTGACTTGCTCAGCATACTGATCATAGTCAATAGTCTCTCCAGCATCTCGTTTCACAATCTGACGCAAGCTTGTAAATAGTTTGACTGTTTCTTTGTAGTGCTGACGATCTGCATCAGAAAAGCTTTTATCTTCAAAGAAGGTTGCTGACTGCAATGCAACTTTTAAACAACTAGCAAATTCTGTAAGTGCTTCATAAAAATCATCACGTACTTTCAAGTGAATATCAACCAACTCACCCTCACGCTCTTCAATGCGTGGGACTAAAACTTGGCGCAACTGCTCTGGATCATTTTTATTTTTGACATCAGCAAAAATTGCCCATAGCGCTTTATACAAACGAGGTAAACGTTTGTATTCAGAGCTCATTTGCGTATACAAGCCTGTAAGATCATTAATATCATAGCCACCTTGGGTACGAGCAGCGAGATCTTGGTAATCAAGAATTGTGGCATCCAATTCTTTTAAAATACCTCGATAGTCAATCAATAAACCAAACTTTTTCATCGGATGAAGTCGGTTTACACGCGCAATTGCTTGAATCAGATTGTGCTGTTTTAAATTTTTATCAATATAAAGAACAGCATTTTTAGGTTCATCAAAACCTGTTAAGAGCTTATCCACCACAATCAGCAATTTGAGAGAATCATCTTTTTCAAAACGCTCAATTACTTGTTTGGTATAGGCTTGCTCATCCTGAGTGCCGACATTCTCTTTCCACCACTGCGTAACTTCAGGGGTAGTGGATTCATCAACATCAGTATTCCCTTCACGACTATCAGGTGGGCTCATCACCACAGCAGACTCAAACAAGCCTGCTTCATCCAAGTACTTTTTATACTTAATCGCTGAAGCCTTACTGTCACAAGCAAGCTGTCCTTTTAAACCATCATCAATATTTTTCACAAAGTGATTAGCAATATCTAACGCAATCAGGCGAATACGGTCATCAGCAGTATAAAGCTGACCTTTTCTCGCAAATTTACGTTTTAAATCTGATTTTTGCTGATCATTTAAACCTTCTGTAATGCGCTCAAACCATGTATCAATAGCACGTTCATTTACATCTAAATCAGGAATGCGCTCTTCATATAGCAAAGGCGTTACGGTTTTATCTTCTACGGCTCTTTGCATTGTATAAGCATGAACAATAGGTCCAAACTTGTTAACGGTCTTTTCATCTTTAAGCAATGGTGTACCTGTAAATGCCACGAATGCCGCATTTGGCAGTGCGAGTTTCATACGTACATGGTTTTCACCACCTTGGCTTCGATGCCCTTCATCAATCAGGACAATGAAGTCTGAACTTGTGTTAACACATTCAGGAAGCTTGGTTGCAGAATTAAACTTCTGAATCAAAGAGAACATGATTCGTTCTGTACCCTTACCAATTTGTTCAGCCAAGCGTTTGCCTGAAGTCGCCATGGCATTTTGCTTGTCTTTTTTTCCTGCCAGTTCACCACCTGATACAAAGGTTTTACTCAGTTGATCTTCTAAATCGACACGGTCAGTGACAACCAAAATACGGCATTTTTTTAAAGTTTCATGTAAGATCATGGCTTTACTGAGAAAGACCATAGTAAAAGATTTACCTGAGCCTGTTGTATGCCAAATCACACCACCTTCACGACCACCTTTGCTGTTCTTCGTACTAATACGCTCAATAAGTCGTTTGATACCAAAGATTTGCTGATAACGAGCAACAATTTTTCCTGCTTTCTTATCGAAAAGCGTATATAGGCGAACCATTTCAAGTAGGCGTTCAGGCTTTAATAGACTAATCAGCAGTTGATCTTGACCTGTAACAGCTAAGTCTCCACCTGCAATTAGGTTTTCATACCAATTTAAGTCATCAACTGGACGATAAGAAAATAGGCTCTGTTTTTGAGAAGCACTTAATTTCTTATTTTTAAGCGCATACATTTCTGCATCAGAAATATCTTCTTCTCGCCATGCAGCCCAAAATTTTGCAGGGGTATTACATGTGCCGTAACGACCTTCATGCCCATTTATAGAGAGTATCAGTTGGCTATATGCAAACAGATGTGGAATTTCATCAGGTCGCTGATTACGAAGTGTCTGAGAAATACCTTCATTAATTGTTGGACCTTTCTTTGCCTGACTGTCAGGGCGTTTTGCTTCAATCACAACTAAAGGAATACCATTTACAAAGCAAATGATATCGGGTCTACGTGTATCTACTCCACCTGAACGTGTTACAGCAAATTCTTCTGTATATGAAAAGTCATTATTATGGATGTTATGCCAATCAATCAATGGAATCGTTGGGCTAACTTTTTTTCCATTTACAAATTCAGTTACTGGAATACCGTAGAACAAATGGTTATACATTTTTTCGTTAGCGGTCAGTAGCCCCTCATTCAAAGCTGGGCTACAGATTTCAGCAATTAAGTTGTCTACCGACTTTGCTGAAAGTGGATATTCTTGACCCGCAAATGGAAAAGTACGTTTAGAGAGCTCTTTACGTAAAATTTGGCGTAATACCACTTGGTCTTGTTTACCATCACGAGCAGCGAGTGCCTGTGATGGGGATAAGAATGACCATCCTAAGTTAGTCAACAAGGTTAGAGCAGGAATCTTTCCACTATATTCTTCTTGAAACCTTGGATTATAAATATTCACGCATTCACCCTAAAATGACTTTATCTTGTACTTTGTTTAAATAACTTTATGAGATTCCTAAATTTTGGTTTAGTTCATCCAATAGTCTTCATCTTTCTCTAACCAATTTTCATCAAAACCATAAAATTTCAATAATTCATTTGGACATTTCTTTAATACTGCTTCAATGCGCTCTAACCAATCATATTCATGATTAAACTCCTTTAAGAACAGGAATAAAATACAGATATAATTATAGAGTTGATGCTGGGTCTTTAGAGGAGCTTTTTTACCCTGTTTAGGCGGAAAGGCAAATGTTCTGTTAAATAAACGCCCTTGATGCGCACAGACATTGCGTAAGTAGGTCAGCGCATGTAACCATGACTCCAATAACTCTGGTGACAAGTCAAACTGTTTTGAAACCTGTTTACGATCTTTACTCTGCACCAAATGCTCATATAACTTAGACCATGAGCCTAAAGGTAAAACCTCAGCAATCATCCAACATGGCGGGTATTCTGGTGTGTCATAAGCCTGATAATAATGATGTATGAAAGTTTCTCTGAGCTTTTCTTTTTCACTACCAGCATCTGCTTTTTTAGCAGTAAATTGCTTAATCTTGCCCAAAAAATCTTGATGTTTAAATTGATCAGAGCTTTGGAACAAATTTTCATCTAAGAACCAATGAGAGCTATTATACTTAATCGATAATTCATGATTAATAACATTTCTTACTTCGACTTCAATACGGTCTATTGCCGCTAAAATCAGACTACGTAATTCAGCATCAATCATACTCATATGAATTAAAGTAACTAACTCAACATTAGGCTGATATGTACTTAACCTTTTGCCAGTTTCATCATATTGTCGAAAAGCCAGTCCATAGCCTTTTAATCGGTAATAGCTGATCTGTTTAAGGTGGCGTAGTGCAGCTGTCTGATCTGTAATCTTTAGACCATCAGATTCTAACTTTTGTAATAATTCTGGGTATGTTTTTGGGTCTTTTGAAAAAGTTTTAGTCATAAAAAAACCCACACTGGTACGCTTAAATCAGAGGCGCTGTGGGTGTTGTTAAACATATTATGCTTACCCATAGCCGAAATTGCAAGATGCTTTTGTAAATTCAATAAGAATATACGTATTTGTGGTGTTACATTTTCTTTATAAAGAAAATCAAAAAATAGCACCAACATATTAAATTTCAAATACTTTTTCAAAAACCCCCCCTTTAATTTTAAGCAAATCTAGTGCTTAAGCAGCTTAAAACTCAACTGATAACGATAAAACTCAATATTCTGAGCCACACTCAAAGCACGACGAATTTTTAAGTCATCTTCTAGTGCGATGATGACACCCTTAACTTGCTGATCCGCCTCAGCCAACTCATCTTTGACATAGCCCATATAGCGTTGAATTTGCCCTACAACACGATCACTTGCTCGACCACGCTTTAGCTCCACAACAAGCAAGGTCTTTTTATCCTTACTGATTGCCAAAATGTCGATAGGACCAGTATCCGATGGATACTGCTGACCAACCAATTGACCATCTTCGGTATAGATGTTGTATGTTGCACCCAACTCAGTTTTAGACCAATTCTCTACCAAGAAATGTTCTAAATGCTTTTCTAAAGCAAAAGCGGCGGGGTCTTCGACCACTTCATCAGGTTCGAGATGCTCAACCGTTTCTTTGCCATTAATGAGCGATTTAAGCTCTTCTGCATACTTGGTTAGATTACAAACTGTACCGACTGATCCCGATGAGTTCTTTAGCTCTTGAGACATCAGTTCTCTAGGTAAAGTTTGTTCAAACCATTCGACTTTTCTACGATGGCTTAGTTCACCAGAAGGCACGTAGTAATAGTCTGAAATGACTTTACCAACTAAGTAATGACCATCCCCACGAGGTGTAAGGATAATGTCACCCTGTTTAATGCCTTTGCAGATGGTGTGTAACATGCCACAGGCTAAGCCTGCTGAAATTTTGGTTTTATCAGGTAAGGCTTCAAGATAGACAGGAATAAAACGGTGATTAAACTCACGCCAATCATCAGGTAAGTCATGTGTTAAGTCTTGGTCAATGTTCCAGTTGGCGGCAATAAAGCCGCCTTCTAGAAACTCTTGAGCAAATACAGACTTTGCACCCGCCATAATGCGGTAGTAGCTAGGATTGATTTGCAGCATTAGGCAGCCACCTTGACACGTTTT
Source organism: Acinetobacter sp. SwsAc6 (assembly GCF_013391565.1). Lineage (NCBI taxonomy): Bacteria > Pseudomonadati > Pseudomonadota > Gammaproteobacteria > Moraxellales > Moraxellaceae > Acinetobacter > Acinetobacter sp. SwsAc6. The sequence goes on along the minus strand of NZ_JACAXE010000020.1, from coordinate 18,041 downwards.
TTACCTGTCAAAAGTTGTTGCATGAGTGCTTTTTTCTCTTGCTTTAAGTAATCAAGTTTTTTCTGCAAGGTTTTAATTTCTTGATCTGAAAGCGTTAGAATTTCGGCAATCTTTTTTTGCTCTGCAATCGTTGGCAATTTTAATATTAACTTCATTAATTGATTTTTAGACAAGTTGTAACGTGTTGCACCTTGCCCAAGAATCGATATTTGCTTTCTAATATTACTGCTGCGCAGAATATAAGCTGCAAACTGAGGAAGTAAAACTTTAAAATTATTCAATCTAAAACCAAAACAAAAGGAGTTAAGATATAGTCTTTCTACTTCTTCCAATAAAACTGATGACATACCAACTTCTTCAGCAGTTTCGGAAGATGTTGTAAAAAATATATCTCCATACCTTACAGAGTTCTGATTTTCATCTTCTTTAACAACCACGTAATCGACTTGATTAATATCAATTCGACTATTTTTGAAGATATTCATGTAAGTGATGTATGGAACACCACTTCCAAAATCATCTTTAGTTTTACCCGTCAGCCCTGTAAAAGTATTTCCTAGATTTCCAAGTGAATACTCATTCCACCCTTCGCTAAAATTAACCCCATTTTCATCTAACAAACGCTTCTTACCCGTCAACAACTGTTGCATTAACGCTTTTTTCTGCTGTTGGCTATTTTCAATCAGTTTTTCAGTAGCCGAAATTGCTTGATCCCAAGTTGAAAGGATTTGGGCGATTTTTTCCTGCTCAAAATAAGGAGGTACAAGTACAGGAATTGATTTGACAATTGATCCACTCAAATTTTCCTGACTACCACTATTCGACATATCTCGAATGTTTTCATATTGGTAGATCAAAAATTGATAGTAGTAATCTACGCAATAATCAGAAGATAGAATAATTGCAGCACAAGCCTGATTCGTAGAAGCTTCAATCCCTAACTTTGCAACTTGCCCTCTAGTCTTACCTTGCCCATACATTGCCATTAAAATGGTATTTATTGGAAATAGCTTGGCAGAAGAATTTGTTAAACCTTCTTTAGTAATTTTTTCAGCACTATCTAAAATAGTTTTAAACTGAACTTCAGCCGTTGTTACCCATGGAATATCACCATTCCAATATGCTTGTTCTTTTCTGCTTGGAGTTCCTCCAGAGGATACTGTTGCAATATCACCTATAGTCTTAATTTTCCATTCTTTAGGCACCATAACCCAACTCCTCTAAATACTTTGCTATTTGAACTTCAAGCTCAGCAAGTTGAGTCTTTAATTGCTCACGCTCAGCACGTACAGCAACCAAATCAATCTCTTCTTCCTCTTCAAAAGTATCCACATAACGAGGAATATTCAGGTTGTAATCGTTGTCTTTCACTTCCTGCAAAGTCGCTAAATACGCATACTTATCAATACTTTCACGAGCACGATAGGTTGCAATAATCTTGGCAATATTCTCTTCAGTTAAATTGTTTTGATTTTTACCTGACTTAAACTCACGGCTTGCATCAATAAACAAAACAGAATCATCAGACTTTTGCTTTTTGAAAATTAAAATCGCAGCAGGAATACCCGTACCGTAGAACAGCTTTTCAGGTAAACCAATCACCGCATCTAATAAGTTCTCGTTAATCAACTTCTCACGAATCTTACCTTCAGATGAGCCACGGAATAACACGCCATGTGGAACCACAACGCCCATACGACCCGTAACAGGTTTTAGCGTCTCAATCATGTGAGAGATAAAGGCATAATCACCTTTGGTCTTTGGCGGCAAACCACGACGGAAACGATCAAACTTATCATTTTCAGCTTGCTCATAACCCCATTTATCTAATGAGAATGGCGGGTTTGCAGTCACAATATCAAATAACATCAAGTCGCCATTTTTATCCAATAACTTTGGATTACGAATGGTATCTCCCCACTCAATTTTGTGGTTATCTTCACCATGCAAGAACATGTTCATCTTGGCTAATGACCAAGTTGAACCAATCGCTTCTTGCCCATAAAGTGCATATTCTTTGCTATCGTGATTCGCTACAACTTTACGACCACACTTCATCAACAGTGAACCAGAACCACAGGCAGGGTCACAAATGCTGTCGCCTTTTTGTGGATCAAGTAACTCCGCAATTAAGTCCGATACTTCAGGTGGCGTATAGAATTCACCTGCCTTTTGACCACCACTCGCAGCAAAGTTTTTAATCAAAAACTCATAACCGTTACCAATCACATCAAGTGAACCCACACGGCTTGGTTTTAAATCTAAATCAGGCACAGCAAATACTTCTAAAAGATCTTTTAGAATCGTATTTTTTTGCTTTTCTTCACCCAATTTATCGGTATTAAACGAGATATCTTGGAAAACACTTTTGCCTACATCTTTCAGCTTTGTACCATTGGCTTCTTCAAGTGCATGTAAAGCCATATCAATACGTTCACCATTGCCGGGCTCAAAACGATGCTCAAGCAAGGTATAGAAATTAGATTCACGAGGCAGTACAAAACGCTCATTTTTCATCATTTCTTCAATCAGTTCAGGTTCATCACCATATTCGTTTTTATAATTGTCGTAGTGGTCTTGCCATACATCAGAGATGTACTTTAAGAACAGCATTGTCAAAATATAGTCTTTATAGGTATCTGCACTCACCGTGCCACGGAATACATCACATGCCGACCAAAGGGCTTTATTGACGGTATCTTGGTTGATTTGAGTAACCATTATTTGTTTCCTTGGAGCAGTTGTTTAAACATGCCCATCATCATTTGTTCACGATTTTTAAGTAATTGTTGGGTCAAGATCTGCTCTTGCTCCCAAATACGGTTTAATTCGATTATGCGTTGCTGAATATCCAAGCTAGGGATTTCAACTTCAAACTGGTTGACTGTAGATACGCTAAGCATTGGCATCTTAGAGCCCTGACTTTCTTTCCGTAACTCGTATTGCACATGAGGTTGGTTTAAGTACCAGCATAAGTATTCAGGCACTACATTTTGATTTGGCATTATTATCAAAAACTGGCTACTCACAATTAAGGGTAATGCTTTTGATTGATCTTGATTGCCTACAAAATAATGTGCCTTGAGATACTCTCCACGACAGGGCAGCAACACAGACTCAGGCGACACGATTGCGTTATCTTTACCTTGCCAATCAATTTGCGGTAAAGCATCTGCAAAAAGCGTATAACTACATGTATCCGTTGCTATGTTACGAATGTCTTTGATCTGCAATACGTGGGCATTGCCAGACTCAACTTCCTCGATCTTTTCTCGAAATGTAAAGCCTGTACGAATCTCTGTAAGGTCGCTCAGTTTTAAGAATCTCTTTAACTTTGCCATAAATATTTACTCAGAAAGGGATTGAGCCATCCTTGGCTCACATATTTAAGAAGCTTTGCCTAAGTTTTCTTTAAGCCAAGTAGTAACATCTTTCATTCCCTTTGAATCAAGGTTGTACCAAGCTGCCTCATTTTGTAAGCGAGTCACTAATAAGCCATCATTACCATCCATGACTTTGAATAATTCCTCTGCAATTTGTGATGGTGTTTTTTCAGAGACAATTAACCAACATGACTCCAGTGGATGACACCAATTGCCTAGAGACCTAATTTTTTCATAAAGCTCATCATAGTTACGTTGTTTACGCAGGTCATAATTGATCTGATATACTTTCATTTGTTCTGAACTCCTAATATTTAGTCGTGTTAATGGTTTTGAACTCGATGACAGGCGGCCACCTGTCATCCTTATTTTTTGCAGTAGAACATCTATTCAAACCAGCTAAATAGCATATTATGTTGCTGATAGTACTATGTCAATTAAAATTACAGTAGATTATCTACGTTTTTTATTTAATTTATAACCTTTTGTTAAATAATTAATTTTCTAAAAGTTCGGTAATAAGTGTTGAGGATGAATCTTCAATATTTTTGCAATCTCATATAGTTTTTCGACAGTTAGATTTACTTCCCCACGCTCAATTCTTCCCATGTAGCTCCTATCTATAGAGCACTGTAGGGCCAAGAACTCTTGAGTCATGTTTAACTCTATTCTTTTATTACGGATTAATTTCCCAATTTTTATAGATAATTCTGACATGTTCGGCGTCAACTATCTTGGCCGGTTCGCGTCAATTATGATGGCCGGTTAGGTTTTCTCATTTTTCCTACTTCCAGCTTGTTTTAACTGATGTTGTTTTCGATAGCTTTCTCCTTCTAATTCTATAATTGTCGCGTGGTGGATCAGCCGATCTATGGCCGCTACCGTCATCATGCTGTCTGGGAAGATCTGATCCCATGCACTAAACGGGTGATTGGCTGTGATGATCAGGCTACCGCTTTCATATCGATGCGCGATAAATTCAAACAGTACCTGGGTTTCTGCATCGGTTTTTTTCACATAACCAATGTCATTTATCTGACCACCCGATATTTCAAAATAAACGGGAAGCCCACCGCTATCTACAGCGAGATGAATTTTTGTAGAACTCCCACCCCGACTTTTTCCTATCGCTTCATCTGAACTGCTTGCGGCTCCGCTACTGTCTTGATGCGCTTTGACAATACTTCCATCAATAAACAACCATTCTGGATCATTATCGGACGATATGCTTTGAAACCATTTTTGTAACACACCTTTCTTTGACCAAAGGTTAAAGCGCTTAAATACAGAGTTCCAACGACCGAATCTTTCAGGCAAATCTCGCCACTGAATGCCTGTGCGCATACGATAAAGTATGCCTTCCAGTGTATTTCGGTGTTCATATTTATTGTAAACACGCCCTGTCTCTTTAAGTATTTGCTTTAGGGCTTCCTAGGCGTTATCTGTTAGCATTGTCCTTGGCATAGCAACGTCCGTTCTCGGTGGTATTTTTGATTTTTGGCGAAACCATTATACCTTGTTGCTATGCCGTTCATTTTTCACTCAAAGATCAACAGCCTCTAGTAAGGCACGTACTTGAAGCACTTAAAAGATAAAAATAAAGGCTCTCTAATGTGTTTAGGAGCCATCTAACTTATAGTTGTTTCGGGTGAGGCTTATTTGTTTTTGTGCTCCAGTGCTGTAAGTGATGTACCTACGATAAATATAGACACGACAAACAAGCCTAAATCTTTTAGCAAAAACTGGCCAGGAACCACAGAGATCGCAGGAAACCCAAGAGATGCCTCAAAAACACCGGGTGTAGTCAGCATGAACGACAATGTCGTAAAAAAGAGTCCGGTTGAAAGTACACCGCCCAAGATTGCGAGCTTAGGGGAGAAAACTCGTGCAGCGATTAACAGGCCAACTGAAATTTCAAGCACACCCAGAAAATTTGAGAATCCTTGAATGCTGAGGAAGCTATACATCCACGAAAGCAGAGGGCTATTACTAACAAAACCATGTATACCGTTTGCTTCGTAGCTAGTGAATTTCATGCCACCAAACCACAAATATATTATCGTCATGGCAACGTAGATGCCACCTATACCAAACTTAGTGATTTTTGCACCGAGATTATTACTAAGGGTATTGGTAGTCTGGACACCATTTTCAATTTCGGGAATAGTCATCTTATATCTCCAATTATTTTTAGCCATGTGGACTCACTCTATGTAGCCCACTAAAATGATATGACTCTTGAGAAAAACTATATGTTTACTCGAGTCGAACCTAACTTAGGTAATTGCTGTAGTTGAGCACCAATGGATTAGACATCAATGCCTAGTGGTTGAACGGCCGGGAAGTCGACCTCGGTCTGTGTCACTTCGTTAACGTAGTTAGTGAAAGTGTTCAGGGCAACAGCCAACAGAATATCCACTACATGTGCATCACTGTAGCCAGCGTTCAGCACCGCTTGGACCTGGTCATTGCTGACTTGCCCGCGCTGGCGGACTACGGCGGCAGCAAAACGCACGGCTGCGTCGGCCTTAGGGTCATTTGATGCACCGCTGCGGTTGGCAGTGAGTTCAGCATCATCAAGCTTGGCCACCTTACGGCCTAGGAAGGAATGGGCAGCAAGGCAATAATCGCAGCCGTTGATCTCAGCGACGGCTAGGGCAATACGCTCAAGAGTCGCTGTACCCAAGCCGCCCTGTGCTGATGCTGCGCTCAATTGCAGGTAGCCAGTCAGCGCAGCAGGGCTGTTGGCAACGACGCGGAACATGTTAGGAACGCGGCCCAGTTGTTTTTCCACAGCCTTGAGTGAGGTATGGGTAGCAGTAGGCGCGGCGTCGATTGTGGTAGGGGTGTTCAAACGTGACATAAATTTCTCCTAGTGATTTGAAAGACAGCACGCTGTATTGGCGTGGAATAAATTGTATTTAAGAAGGTTCTGCTTGATAATCCGTTGCTATCAGACAGCTCATCTTCACGTCTTGCGCAGTCGCCATTTCAGTGCCACTACACACCTTCGTTGACGTCACGCCGTCCTGATTTCTAAGGAGGTCTTCGAGACTCCAAAAACACCCTCCGGCAACGATCACATTATTTATTTTTCATAAAGCCTCCTTGGTTTTTATCTATTTACTAATGGAACTGAATTTACAGCATGTAAAATAGATATAACATGCTCAATAGTTCGTATAATGTGACTTATTAGACAGTTTACGTAGGGGCTATGTATGGATGCAGACTTTGGATATCAGATTAAAAGAGTTGTGAAATTAAGGGTTCACGAAAAACTGCAAATATAGGGCAAATCAGATTGTCTATACCCATAATTTAGAGCGCCCGAGCATCAGGAACTCACTGAAAGCAGACGTTTCTGAAAATAAACAAGGCACAGCGCTTGAAAATTTCGAGACATCAACGTTTTGCCAAAAGGCTAAAAATGCGTGCACTACTCATTTCGCATTTAAAGAGAGCATCGGTTATTAGGCAATAACGATGTGGCCAAAATTTGTCGACCACTACACTATCTCGTAAACGAGTTTGATAGACGTCAACTAGTACGTATTTTTAGTGTAAGGTCATATTAATGCACGATGCTAAACTCTGCTGTGAGCTAGGTAGGATGTATAAATACCATAAATATTTCAATGCTTTACTTTTTAAAGCTCAAGTGAGTTACTCAGTTCCGACTGTTGGTGGCAGATTTGGAATCTCGCGATTTGTCTTAAATGTCAGCCAAGCAAGTCTCTCGCTAATAAAGTGTTGACTATCCCTGACAAAGTAACAATTTCTTGCCATAATCAGACTTAAGCACTTTACTTAGAGTGTATGTGCGCCGCTTAATGCATCAATGCTGCTAATTCCCTGATTGACATCAATCACTTTGTTTCCTGTTTGATACTCTGAGATAAACAAGATCGAATGATGCAAAAGGGGACTATTTAAATACTGAGGGAACAAATGGCAGTAGATTTGAGCATAGAAACCGCTCTGCTCCTAGAGCGCTGGCAAGGCATTGTAAACTCGATGGCTCAAGTCGCGGAAGTGCCTTGTGTGCTGATTAATCGATTAGATAAAAACGAAATTTGTCAGGCTGTTGGCAGTGTGTCAGTACCAACTTTTTATTGCGGTGAACCTGTTCCATTGGCACTTAACACTTATTGTTCCCAAGTCATTTCCAGTAACCAGCCATTACTAGTTGAAAATGCAATCGGTACCCGATATGAAAACAATAACCCAACATTTGCAGCAGGCTTTAGTTATTACTATGGCCTGCCATTGCTTTGGCCTAGCGGAAAAACTTTCGGTACTTTGTGTATGTTGGACTTTTCAAGCCCAGATCGGGCATCACAACACTGTTCCTTACTCACACTTTTTAAGCAGGCCATTGAATACGATTTACAGATGCTTCAACAACAGCAAGATCTGCTAAAGCGTGAGCAACAAGCAGACAAAAAATTTATACAACTATTCAATGAGATGTCAAATAGGATAAGACCGGTAACTAATAATAAGTTGCTTCAATCTGAGTTGTTTGTACTTTTGACAAGCCAATACCAATACTGGCATCAGGAACTGGATAAGCAGCTTAATCAAACCGTCCTGACTGATGAAAACTCCATTCATATAGCGGCACTGGTTCGAATTTGGTCAAATTTGTTGGCGATTGCCCATGAAACAGAATGGTTGAGAGCTACGGCAGTTCTAGAACCTTATAGTTGTGATGCTGTTGCGTCACTGGTCAATGCAACTCCATTATTAGAACAAGCAGTGTATAAAACAGCGCTGACCCTTGGTGCTGATCTCGTTTTGAGGAGTCATTTGCCTAATCCACTGTTACTAAGTGGGAAACCAGAGTTATGGTCTCTGATAGGACTAGCTATCACGAGCTTTTTAGTTGTTGGCGCCAGCGGTACAAGTATAACTATTTTTGTCAGTAACCGATTAAAAGGTAAGTACAGAGTTTTGGAATGGTCCCTTCTTGTAAAAGGCCAGACGATGCCGCTGCGTTTTACCCGCGATAATCAAGCGCTTTATGGTTTTGCAACAGTATGTGCCGAGTTAGCGGGTGCTGTTCTTGAATCTGGTGAGTGGCAATTAACTGAGAGTCTTCAGCAACAGAGTCGTTATCTCAACTCAAATCGTGATCACGTTGACGACATTGAAAGCAGGAATGCTTCAAGAACTGCTAATGGCATAACCAGGCTTATCTGCTTATCGATACCGGTGATGGGAGACGATTTATAAACACTCAGCGATGATCAGCGAAGTTGTGTTTTAGTTTTCTTGTTGGCACTACATCCGGTATGGCGGCCTTTAATCTGAGAGTGACACTTGGGATAACTGAAAAACTGGCTGTGATTCTGCTGAACGGAGCTTGGTGCTAAGCATGTTGGCGTCATTCAAAGCAAGGTCAACACTGCTATTAACGTTTACGATTATCTGACGGACGTGCTGCTGCGCGTCAACCAACATCCAGTAAGCAAGGTACATGAACTAATGCCGAAGTTACGGAAAGCTCAGTTCGAAAGCGCATTACAGCGTTCAGCTCTATTTAGCAATCCCGATGCTTCGGTAAAATAAGCCACGGAAAATGCTCCGGAGGCCGCATGCACACTAAATAGATGACGTTAGACGAAGAGTTGGATTTAAACGAGCAAATTATAGAGCCTGCGACCGGAAAAGCCAAAAGTTTATAAATACAGCTAAAACTCAAATCAAGCAGGCGAATATTGTACAAAACAATACCATTGCTACAGAGATAACTTCAAGTCTGACAGATCTATGCTAGAGTTAAATCAACGATTTAATTCATTTTTCTATGCAGGATCTTTGAAAAATGCAGTAGAAAAACGGAGAAGTACATGACCTTTAGTTTAGCTCAAACAGCTAGTGCAGAAACCACACTAAAAGCACCTGCTGAAGCAGATCAGAACCTGCGGGATATCACTGAACTGGCGTGTTATATCTGTGATGCACCAGTGGCTATGGTGACGCGAACCGATGACACAAAGCTGAATCTAATTGCAAAAGTTGGTATTTCGCGTACCTCTGTATTAATTAAAGAGTCCTTTTGCGTGTATGCAATGGAAACACCTGATGCGGTAATGGTGGTCCCTGACGCTACTTTAGATCACAGATTCAGTACCAATGCTATGGTGATTTCAGGACCTGGCTACCGATTTTATGCTGGCTCGCCGCTGATTGATCCCGAAGGTGCAGTGATTGGTACTATTTGTGTCTATGATCATGTTCCTAAGCAGCTGAACCAGCGGCAGATAAGCTCTTTGCAGGCTCTGTCCAGACAAGTGATCGCCATACTGGAGCTGAAAAAAGTCGGCGAACAATTACATAATACCAGCATGACGGATGCGCTGACAGGGGTGAACAACAGAAGAGCTTTTGACCTCAAGTTTGAAGCTGAATTTGCTCGCTGGCAAAGAACAGGACAATCTTTTGTACTGGCATTGATTGATATTGATCACTTTAAGAGTTTTAACGACAGCTATGGTCATGCCGCAGGAGATGAGGCACTGAGTCAAGTCGCGGCTCTGTTTCAGCGCCATAGCAGGAACTATGACTTTTTCGCCCGTTATGGTGGTGAAGAGTTTGTGCTGATCCTGCCAGGCACAGACACAGCGTCCGCAAATAAAACACTGGAAAAGTTAAGGCTGGTAGTGGCTAACCATGAGTGGTTATTACGACAATTAACGGTCAGCATAGGTTTGGCCAGCGCTGATTTATTTGACGACAAAAAGCAGTTGCTCGAAGTCGCCGATCAGATGTTATACAAAGCTAAAACCCAAGGCCGCAATCAAACCAGTGTGTTCGCCACACTGTAAGAGATCTGTTCATGCTGCGCTGATCTCAAGACCTCATAAAAACTGAGGTCTTGCTTCGGTCGATAAGCTGGTCTGATATTGGCATTATTTATTCCTTTCAAATACATGGGTAATGCGACTTACACAGATTTTTTATGCTCTCTTGGACTCCATGTGAAGGAGATCGTCACATTCTTTACATATAGAAAATAGAGTTCTTTAGCCAGCTGCAATTTCAGATTAACCGATTCGGTAAGCTTTCTGCATTTCCGGAGACAACTTTTTTAGCCAGCTTGAGAGACTGAAGCCTTTTCTATCGGTACTATTTAATTTAGTAAAATACAGATGTTCATCCCAGCGAGGACCGAAATCTACTTCTGCAAGACTTACAAGCTGTTTGTTTCTGCGAAGACGATGCTTTTGATGGTAATCTTCGGCGGGCCAAAAATAACCATTTTGTTCTCCGGCCTCAATCACCTCGGGAGATTTCTCCTTTCCAATCGCTTGAATCAGTTCTTCAGCTACTTGTTTTTGCTCCAGATCAAAAACAAAAAGTATCTGGCGATACTGGCCCTGCTTTCTACCATGAACAGACCATGATTCAAAACTTCCAAGAAGTTCCCTGTAGCTGATTTGGTCTTTATCGTAGATCACTCTGACGACTTCGGCGTGTCCGTTGATGTTGCGGTAACTCGGATCCAGAGTTGATGCTCCAGCGTAGCCAACACGTGTTTGCACTACTCCCTGCGTCCCTCCAAAATTAGAATCCGGTCCCCAAAAGCAACCCATGCCGAAAACCGTTTGACTAAGCTTCCCGATTTTCAATGCTTCTTCGATTGCTTCAGGGGTTGCAAATTCATAGCTTTCAACACCGTCTTCTTTATTCATTTTTAGATCCGACATATTTTTCTCCTAACTTTCAAGAATTGTAGCCACTCCCATTCCTCCCGCCGTGCAAACGACGATAAGGCCACGTTTTCCAGGACCAGCTGAGTGCAGTATCTTTGCTAAAACTCCGACGATCTTAGCGCCAGTAGCCGCAAACGGATGCCCAAGGGCAATGCTACTTCCACGGACATTTAGCTTCGAGCGGTCAATTTTTCCGAGAGGCTCTGATCGTCCCAAACGTGTTTTGCAGTATTCAGCAGACTCCCACGCCTTCATCGTGCAGAGCACTTGTCCAGCGAACGCCTCGTGAATTTCGTAAAAATCAAAATCCTGAAGCTTTAAGCCGTTTCGCTTCAATAATTCACTGACCGCCACAGTTGGAGCCATGAGCAAACCTTCGCCAGCGACGTAATCCACGGCAGAAGTATGAGAATCCACAATCTTGGCCAACAGCGGCCAATTATTCTTTTTAGCCTCTTCTTCGGAAGCCAAAAGAACGGTGGATGAGCCATCTGTGAGCGAGCTTGAATTTCCCGCCGTCAAAGTCCCTTTTTCTGATTTATCAAAAACAGGTTTTAACTTCGACAATTTTTCCAAAGTTGTATCAGCACGCAAAATTCCATCGGTCTTATTTCCTTGGAATGGAAAGACGAGATCATCATAAAACCCATCTTTATATGCTTGAGCTGCATTTCTGTGACTTGCCAGCGCTAACTCATCTTGCTCTTGGCGAGAAATATTCCACTCTTTAACCATGAGTTCGCAATGCTCACCCATTGATTTTCCGGTGCGTGGCTCAACCACTGCGGGCAACACTGGCTTTAGATCGCTAGGTTTAATTCCTAAAATGATTTTTACTTTCTCACCAAGCGTTCTGGCAGAATTCAACGCAATCAATTTTCTTGCGAAAGTTCGACTAACCATAATGGGCAAATCGCTGTTGCTATCAACACCGCCCGCAATGCCACTTTCAATTTGGTGGCTAGAAATTTTGTGAGCAATCTGAATCGTATTTTCCAAGCTCGTTCCGCAAGCACGTTGCACGTTATATGCCGGAGTGTTTGGATGCAAACCGGAGGATTGAACGACTTCACGAGCCAAATTCCAGTTAGCCGAGCTGTGCATGACAGCTCCTAAGGCTACATCGCCCACAGTTTTTCCTTCCAAGTTATATCTATCAACTAAACTCTTTAGGCTCGCCGTCATTAGTTCTTCACTTGAGACGTCTCGATATGCGGTCATAGATTTCATAAATGGAATCCGAGCTCCACCTACGATATAAACGTTTCTCGTTTTCATAATTTCACCTCCGGCTTTGTGTGCCGTTCAAAAACTTCTCCGACCTTCACGTCGTACGATTCAAAAATGTAGTCTTTGCCAAGCATCTTGGCTTTTTTGTGTTCGGGATGCTTATCCCAAGCATCGAAAGCTTCTCTGGTAAGGAACTCGACAATTAGAACATCTTCACCGTTAGGAGAAGAAAACCGCTCATGGCTTCCGTAACCAGGAATGGCTTCGACAAGCGCGGACATCTCGGCGTATCTTCTTTCAAACTCCCCACCGTGCTCCTTGGCAACACGACTGCGGAAAACTGCTATAATCATTGATCTGTATCCTTACTAAGCTAATTACAATCCTCAAAAAAAAGATCTCGTTATTTCATCGAAGCTTCCAACCACTTGTCGAGATCCTTGAACTTGGGGTTTCTCAGCTTCTTTGTCCCAACCAGTATTGTCGGGAAATTTAACTTTCCAGTAGTATAAAGGGATCGCAGTTCATCAGCTGCCGCGTCGTCTTCGTGAACATCTAAAAAATCAAACTCGATTCCTTTTTCTTTCAAGTACGACTGGTAAATCTTGGTTTTGTGGCAGTCCTTATGACCGAACAGCTTAATCCCCACGACCCCCTCCATTTTCTAAAATTACTCTACAAACTTCAACGACTCCGAGTTGATGCAGAATCGAGCCCCAGAGGGCTCAGGACCATCTGGAAAAACGTGCCCTAAGTGGGCTTCGCACACATTGCATAGCACTTCGATTCTTCGTCCGTAAGTCGTGTCCAGTTCATATTGAATTACGTTGTCGGCGACGGGCTCAGAAAAACTCGGCCAACCTGTTCCCGAATCAAACTTAACGTTCGAATCAAACAGTTCAGTGTCGCAGCCCGCGCAGGCATACCGTCCTGCCTCATAAAATGAACAGAGTTCCCCAGTGTGAGGGCGCTCGGTGCCTTTCTTCCGCATGACATTAAATTGAGCGGGTGTCAGAATTTTTTTCCACTCTTCCTCGCTCTTTTCTACTTTTCTAGGAGGAGCGGGAGTGCCGTTATCGAGATAGTTGTTAATGCTTTCCCAGTTGAACATAAATTTGCTCCTTTATTTTTGGGTTTGTTCTTTAGCTATCAATCCACGCGAAGAAGTCAGTCGCGCTACCAATGAATTTTCCATCCACAAAAACTTGCGGAACAGTTTGAAGGTTGGTTTTTTTCTTCAACTCATCATAAGTCTTGGGATCGTCATCCACGCGAATTTGTTTAAAATCAACTTTTTCAGAAGTTAAGTACTCCTTCACGCGTTTACTAAACGGACAATGGTCTTTTGTGTAGATGACAACGTTCTTAAGTTCTTTCATTTTTTCCTCTTTCGTCTCTGTACACGACAAAAATAGATAACTCATTGAAATAATGTCACAATAATTGTTTTCTAACGACGAATACTATGACACATCTCAATGAGTTATATCTTATCTTAAACAAATATCTAAAATGGAACAAGTCACATTTAAAGTGCTTTGCGCTCATCATGCTTGTGATTATTTTAAAGCAAACATGTAATCTTTCTTCTGCATCTAAAGCCTTGCCCATCAAGTGCTTACCACAATCATTTTATCGACGTATGCAGCGCTTCTTTGCAGGTCAGTATTTCGATTATCGTCAAATTTCTCAGTTGATTTTCAATATATTTTCATTCGACAAAGTGCAACTGACTTTAGATAGAACCAATTGGAAATGGGGAAAACGAAATATTAATATCCTGATGCTCGCGATCGTTTATCGTGGAATAGCGATACCTATCGTTTGGACATTACTTAATAAACGTGGAAATTCAGATACAAAAGAGCGTATTGCTTTGATTCAACGCTTTATCTCCATTTTTGGTAAAGACCGTATTGTGAATGTGTTCGCAGACAGAGAGTTTATCGGTGAGCAGTGGTTTACATGGTTAATTGAACAAGACATCAACTTCTGCATTCGTGTTAAAAAAACTTTATTGTCACCAATCATTTAGGAAAGAATCATAAAATCAGTGATTTATTTCGCCATCTTCAAGTTGGTCAAATTGAATGTCGTAAACGACGGATTTTGGTTGGTCGAGTGAAACTATATATAAGTGCACTACAGTTAGAAAATGGAGAACTTTTACTCGTCGTTTCTCCTCAGTTTAATGCCAATTCTATTCAGGATTATGCATTACGCTGGGAAATTGAAACCTTATTCAGTTGTCTCAAAGGACGCGGGTTTAATCTTGAAAATACTCGTTTAACAGACCCTAGACGAGTCAAGAAATTGATAGCAGTGCTAGCTATCGGTTTCTGTTGGTGCTATTTAACAGGTGAATGGCAACATGATCAAAAAAAAGTGATAAAAATAAAGAAGCATGGACGACTCTCAATGAGTTTATTTCGCTATGGTTTAGACTATGTTCAAATGGCGATTCAGCGTTTAATTGGTTTTGGGAAAAAAGAAGAGTTTAAGGAAATTTTGGCAATTTTAAGAAGGCAGAAGCCTGATAGGATAAGGGTTCTGTGAAATTTGTCGTGTACAGAGCTCTTTCGTTTGATTCATGGTTTAATCTCTCTCAAAATGGCACGTGTACCCGTGGGGATTCTTCTTCAAATAGTTTTGGTGATACTCCTCAGCGTCATAAAACTCTTTTTCCAAGGCTACCGTCGTGACCACGGGATTCTCGAAGCGACCGATCTCATTGACCTCATCAATCACGTTTTCGATAATCGCTTTCTGTGCATCGTCACGATAGAACGCTGCCGAGCGATACGAAGTGCCAACATCATTTCCTTGGCGATTCTTCGTAGTCGGATCATGGATTTTGAAAAAGTAATGTAGAATCTCTTCGAGAGATATTTCGTCTTGGTCGTATTCCACGCGAACCGCTTCGGCGTGCCCCGTTTTCCCTGTTATAATATCGGCGTAGGTAGGATCATCAAAATCTCCGCCAGAGTAGCCCACCTTCGTTGACGTCACACCGTCCAGACTCCTAAGGAGGTCTTCGAGACCCCAAAAACACCCTCCGGCAACGATCACATAATTTAGTTTCATAAAGCCTCCTTGGTTTTTATCTATTTACTGATTAAACTGACTTTACAGCATGTATAATAGATATAACATGCCCAGTAGTTCGTATAATGTGACTTATTAGACAGTTTGCGTAGGAGCTAAGTATGGATGTTCTCAGTGAGATTTTAGATAAGGTAGAGCTTACTAGTAGCTACTGGTATAGAACATCATTTGCAGGAGACTGGGGCATCAGTCTCCCGCAGGAAGAGAATCTAGCGAGATTTCACATCGTGACCCATGGCGAGTTTTGGTACGAGGTGCCAAAACTTAAACTTAAGGCTTTGGCGGAGCAAGGCGATATTTTGATTTTATTCAAAGGGATGGAGCACACCATGACCAGTGCACCAAAAATCAAGGCCGAGCCCGCGGTCGAATTTAGATCCAAGGCCAACCTCACTGAAACTCAAGTTCTGGAATATGGTGATCAGAGCAAGCTCAAAGCAAACGTCGTTTGCGGACATTTTTGTTTTGATGGCGGACCCGATCATCCATTCTTAAATTCGCTGCCAAACGTCGTGCATATCAAGAGTACTGAGAACTCCCACTCGCCTTGGCTTACCATGCTTTTAAGTATTATAGAGCAGGAAGCAAAATCAGGGCTTCCTGGAAGCAACACGCTAGTCAGGAAGCTGACCGAAATTATCTTCGTGCAAGCGTTAAGAATTCACATGTACAAATCCAACAAAAATGTAGGATTTTTCAAATTGATCGAAGATCCGCAACTCAGCAAATCCTTGGAAGCTATCCATCATAGTCTCGATAAAAAATGGGGTCTTGACGATCTCGCTGAGATTGCTGGAATGTCGCGTACGAACTACAGCGTTAAGTTTAAGAAACTGTCTGGCATGACACCTCTTGATTATTTAACCTATTGTCGGCTTGAAAAAGCGAAGCAGCTGCTTAAAGAAACCGGTAAATCTGTTCCTGAAGTGAGTGAAGCCATTGGGTATCCGGCACATGAACACTTTCAAAAGTTGTTTAAGAAAAAAATTGGCAAAACTCCTAGCGCGTACAGAAAAGAAAATTCTGAAAAGGTGTAAAAATGAATATCTATAACTCTCCTGTTACCAAAATAGCTTTCTGGGTCATAGTCATTGGTGGTGCGGCTTGCCTGCTTATCCCTTTGTTTGCACCTCTTCTTCCGCTGCAATATTTGAAAGGTTATGGCGAAATAGGAGATGCTTTTGGAGGTATTTCGAACCCATTCGTACAGATACTAGGTTCAGTAGTTCTGTTTTTAGCGCTGAAAGCCCAGATTGATGCGAATAGAATCCTTCATCAGCAAATCGAAAAAGAAAACACGAAGGAGCAACTAAGGCACGAGTTAGATCAACTTCACGAACTTTATATGTTCGTCGAAAGAAACATCAAAAATTTTAGTTACGATCAAGAAAAGACCGTTGATGGCAAGACGCAAATGATCCTTCTGTATTCTCGACGTGCGATTAAATGTTTCATTGAGGATCTAGAGAGCTTAGATGTTGATATTCACAAAGATGACGACATTTTAAGGTTCGACGGGGTTAAAGAAATTATGAGCATTTTGAACAGCGTTGACCTATATTTCGACAAAATCAAAGACAGCGAGATTGCACCTTATCATAAGAGTTTTTATAAAACGCTTATGCAGCACGAACTTCTCTTCAGCGTTTTTCCTTATCAAGATCTCGACAATCAAGCGTACCTAAAACAAGAGCATTGCCCAGAGTGTGGTGAATATCATGCAAATTATCCGCCACTGATTTATGACCGGTTACAGAAAATTAAAAAAAGTTTCTCCTGATGTATTATGGATATTTATTCGGTATCGGTCCTACCAAAAAGCTATTTGTAGTATCTCGAGTACGTGCTGTGGTGTAGTAATTCCAATCTTAGAAAACTCAAAGCTTATTCTGAAACTATCGGAATTGTCGGTTGGGTGAGACTTAGTCGCCCCGTAAAGCCTTATCGGGGCGGCAAAGATAACTTTTTATATCACTGCTATTGATGACGTCCTTTGTTTACTAAAGTTGTAAGCCCTTATTCTTTGTTTTAGACCTTCAACCACTCCGGGCTTGTCACTAGGAGAGTCCCCTTGGCTAACCTTAGCCGTCAGATCGTATTCAGCGATTTCTAGCCGGTCCCCCTGAATCATTTTACGCCAACCGTTCCACAACTTAGGGTCAAGCTCTTCGGTACGCCAACCATCGGTCGGTTCGCTCCGACTCGCTAAAGCCAGATCCCTGATTTGGTTCTGGAGCGTTAGATCGTCAATCATTGTTCGGCGTCAACTATCTTGGCCGGTTCGCGTCAATTATGATGGCCGGTTAGGTTTTCTCATTTTTCCTACTTCCAGCTTGTTTTAACTGATGTTGTTTTCGATAGCTTTCTCCTTCTAATTCTATAATTGTCGCGTGGTGGATCAGCCGATCTATGGCCGCTACCGTCATCATGCTGTCTGGGAAGATCTGATCCCATGCACTAAACGGGTGATTGGCTGTGATGATATGTGCTGAATTAGCAGGAGACTTTCACTTGGGATATGCTAGGCAGCTAACCGATAAAAGTTCTCTGCTATTTGATTTGGCGTTTTAAAATCCAAACTCTTTTGAATTCTTCGCTGATT
>NZ_JACAXE010000002.1:0-223336 GCF_013391565.1 Acinetobacter sp. SwsAc6 | reverse complement strand
TGGAGAGTTTTAGCATCTATACCAATATGTAATTTACGCCATTGACGACGATATTCAGGCTGATGTTTCTTCCTTTTCCATTCACCTTCACCTAAAAACTTTAGACCGGTAGAGTCTACCAGCAAGTTAAGCCCACCACTGCTTTTTTGATAACTAATCGCAATATCAATATGTTTTTGTCTTCTGCAAAGCGTACTGTAATCTGGTGCTGTCCAATTTAATCCACAGAGTTTAATCAGACTTTGAACAAAACCTGTGACCATACGTAAAGAAAGGCGAAATAAAGATTTAATCATTAGACAGCATTGGATGGCGGTGTTGGAATAAGTTTGATTTCGTCCATGCTTGCCTTTTGGCTGCGCATACCATTGAGTCTTAGTGTCAAACCAAATTGAAATATTTCCTCGATTTATTAATGCTCGATTATAAGAAGACCAATTGGTGGTACGATAAATTTTAGGTGCAGGCTTGTTCATTTGGAAATTATATTGTGGAATAAGCCCTTAACGATAGGTTTGTGCAACAAAGCCATCCGCAACTGATTTTTGCTGGCGAAATAACGCCTATGCTGAAACAGATTTTACCGCATCTATATAGCGTAACAGAGCAAATCTGTGTAGTGGATGATGCGCTGATGCTCAATAGTCAAGAACAGCATATTCAATGGGTAGATTCTATGTCAGAGCAAGGTATTCACCACATGAATAGCTACAGCTTAATGCGACTTTGGAATTTATCTGCACCAGCAGAATGGGTTTTATCGGCAAAAGGCATATTACTGGCAATTGCAGAACAGCTGGATATGGATGCGTTGGAGATAGATCCATTAACCGATTTACGTAGCTATGGCCTAGACTCTGTTGCGATGGTTAGCCTAGTGGGCTTATGGCGTGCTAATGGTGCAAATATTAGCTATGAAAGTTTTTGGCAGCATGCAACTGTGGTTGAATTACTCAAAATTTTGCAAGCTAAAATTTAATTTTTGATGAATTGAAATTTATTTTTTATAAAATCGGAAAAATCATCGGGAAATAAGACTTTTCGCATTGTATTTCTTGGCTAAGCTTTTTATTATTGCGCCCTTGTTTTCACGATTGGCCTGGATTGAACATTGAATAATTTTCTAACAGAACATTTAATTCATCGTGATGAAGATTTTATGGTGATTCATAAGCCAGCAGGCTTGCTCACCGTACCAGGAAAAACCGCAGATCTACAGGACTGCTTAATCAATCGCTTAGTTCAAGCAGAACCCAAAACATTACTGATTCATCGCTTAGACCGCGATACCTCAGGTATTTTGGTTTTTGCGCTCTCTAAGTTGGGTCAAAACCGCATCTCCCGTCAGTTTCAAGAACGTCAAACCTCCAAAACCTATCAAGCGATTGTGGCAGGCCATTTGCATGGTGAAGGTACTGTCGATGTCCCTGTGATTTATGATCCAGAACATCCACCTTTACATATTGCTGCGCCAGAACACAATAAGCCAGCTTTAACGTATTGGAAGGTTGCTGAACAGTTTGAAATTAACGGCTCTCCTGTGACGCGGGTAATTTTGACGCCAATTACAGGGCGTTCGCATCAATTACGTGTACACATGCAGTATTTGGGTCATCCAATTATTGGGGATACCTTATATGCAAGCCCAGAACAACAGGCGCTGTCATCACGTTTATGTCTGCATGCGGCGCAATTAAGCTTTAAGCATCCTAAAACTGAACAAGACGTAGAATTTATTTGTCCTATGCCGTTTTAAGGTTTAAACAACTTCGGTTATTAGGCTCACATTTTGGTGAGCTTTATGTCAAAATATATTGCTAAAAGGTGCTATTTTTTGCTCAAATATCAAACAGTGTTTGAGTTTTAAAATATATAGCCTCAATTCAAGATAAAGGTGGAAAAATTGCAGCAGTTTGCTATTGGTCAGCGTTGGTTGTCGGACACAGAAACAGAACTTGGTTTAGGAGTTCTCATTGATGTAGATGAGCGATCTATCAGCATTTTATTCCCCAAAAGCGACGAGACTCGCGTCTATGCACGCCACAATGCGCCTTTATCTCGTATTGTTTTTAACTCAGGCGATGAATTACAAGATCAAGAAGGCTCGACTTGGACCGTTGAATCTGTAGAAGACCGTCATGGGGTGCTCCGTTATAACGTAATTCGCCAGCTTCAGGATGGTACAGAAGAACGTAAAGCACTGAATGAAACGCGTATTGGTGCGAATATTCAGCTGTCTAAACCGCTTGATCGTTTATTGGCCAGCCAAGTCGATTATAAAGAATGGTATGACTTACGTATTGAAGCATTGCTTATGCAAGCCAATATGAAAGCGAGTCCATTACGTGGTTTGGTGGGTTCACGTGTCGGTTTAATTCCGCATCAGCTGTACATTGCGCATGAAGTGGGTAAGCGTTTTGCACCGCGTGTACTTTTGGCAGATGAAGTCGGTTTAGGTAAAACCATTGAAGCCGGTTTAATCATTCACCAGCAGCTGAAAACGGGCCGTTCTGAACGTATTTTGGTGTTGGTGCCAGATTCACTACAGTACCAGTGGATGATTGAAATGCGTCGCCGTTTTAATCTCGAGTTCTCATTGTTTGATTTGACTCGCACGGCATCTATTAAAGAACACGATCCAGACTTAAATCCATTCTTAACAGAACAACGCATTATTGCTTCTGTTGACTTGATGATTGACCACGATGACCTACGTGAACAAGCACTTGAAGCAGGTTTTGATTTGTTGGTGGTCGATGAAGCACATCATTTGATGTGGAATGAAGAAGATGGCGGTAACGACCGTTACGACTTAATTGAAGAATTGGCACAGCAGACGGCGGGTGTATTGCTATTAACAGCAACACCAGAGCAATTAGGTGTAGAAAGCCATTTTGCACGTCTGCGTTTGCTTGATCCATCACGTTTTAATTCGCTTGATCGTTTCTTAGATGAAGAAGAGCAATATCAACAAACTGCAAAAATTGCAGAAGTGTTGATGTCAGATTTTCCATTAGAAGCGGTACATTTAGACGCGGTTGAAGTTTTACTTGGCCAACGTATTGATGATACGCCAGAGCAACGTTTCCGTGCAATTCACGAAATTTTAGATCGCCACGGTACAGGTCGTATTTTATTCCGTAATACACGTGAAGCGATTCAAGGTTTCCCAGGCCGTGATTGTCAGCCAGCGCCATTAACAGCACCAGAAAACTGGTCTAAAGATGGTAAATTGCGTGAGCAAATGTGGCCTGAAGAAGCACAGCTTGATGGTGCTTGGATGGAACATGACCCACGTGTGATGTGGTTAATGGAAAAACTGCGCACAGATTTAAAACACAATAAAGTGTTATTAATCGCACGTAGTGGTCCAGTGGTTGAAGCGCTAGAGAATGTACTTCGTCTACACGCGGGTGTACGTACAGCCATGTTCCATGAAGGCATGAGCTTGCTTGAGCGTGACCAAGCGGCGGCTTACTTTGCAGAAGAGTCATACGGTGCACAAATTTTACTGTGTTCAGAAATTGGTTCAGAAGGTCGTAACTTCCAGTTTGCCTCTGATTTAGTGTTATTCGATTTACCAGCTAACCCAGACGTATTAGAACAGCGTATCGGTCGTTTAGATCGTATCGGTCAAGAAAACCGTATTCAGATTCATGTGCCATACTTGATTGGCACAGCGCAAGAACGTATGTTCCGTTGGTATAACGAAGGCTTGAATATTTTCAGCAATATCTCGCCAACCGCACAAACTTTACAAGAAAACTTTATTGTGCAACTTAAAGATTGCCTATTGGCAGATTTAGGTCAGCAATTTGAAGATTTACTTGAAGAAGTATCTGTACAGCGTGAAGCATTAGAAGCAGAGCTTCAGGCAGGTCGTGACCGTTTGCTAGAGTACAACTCTTGCCGTCCGATTGTGGCACAAGAAATTGTGACTGCGCTTGAAGACTATGATGACAACACTACTTTGCCAATGTTTATGAAGCGTTTTATGGCGTCTACAAACATCGATTTTGATGAGCAAAGCAATGGCACAGTCATTATTAAGCCGACTGATCAAATGCAAGTTCAAGGTCTGACTTTAGATGAAGAAGGCATGACTGCAACGTTCTATCGTGATCAAGCACAATTGCGTGAAGATGCACAGTATTTAACCCTAGAGCATCCATTTACTGAAAGCGTAATGGAGATGATTAATACTCAAGGCTTTGGTAGCACCAATGTCGCGGTATTAAAGTCAGCTGCTTTACCGCAAGGTTCAGTATTGATTGAAGTTTGGTTTAAGGTTGATGTGATTGCACCTAAAGCATTGAATTTACCATCAAGCTTGCCACAACAGCTAGTGCGTGTATTGCTGAGTGAAAAAGGTCAAGACCTATCGCAGAAAATTGCGCCTGAAATCTTGAAGCCATATTTACATCATTTGGATGGCAACAGCTGTCGCCAAGTTGTTAAAGCACGTCGCGATGTGATTGAAGCGCGTTATAACCAAGCTTTGGATATTGCCAAAGCAGCATTACCAAACTTCAAGCAACAAGCCAAAGAAGTGTATGGTAATAAATGGCAGTATGAAATTGATCGTTTGACTTACTTAAAGCAATTTAACCCAAGCATCCGTGAAGATGAAATTGCACGTTTGCAAAAATTGCAGAAAGAAGGTTTAACGTTATTAGATGGTTTATCTGTAACGCCAGAAGCGATTCAAGTGATGGTCGTGGTTAAACCATAAGAAGCAATAATGCAAAAAAATTAAAAGCACCTTCGGGTGCTTTTTTTTAATCAATAAAGTCTTTAGGATCAATAGGAGAGAGCATGTAGGTATTTTTAAGAAACTGAACTGCTTGCTCAAAGTCCTCAACCGGAGGAATAATGGTAAAGCGCTGATTTAACGACTCATAATGTGGATGCTCAGGATCTAATTGAATGATCACGCCATACTGTGAGTTAAGCTGCTCTATATTCACGTGCTTAAAAGTTGGATGTTGCAGTGCAATAGCGCCACAATGAATGCTGAGGGGGGCTAATAAACGAAGAACATGATCGGCTTCTATACCATGAGCAACAAGGACTTCAGGTTGTCGCTCAACACAATCATTGAATAAGGTTTTGTGTAGATCTGTGTCTGACAAACTTAGGTCTAAGTGAATTTGGTGATCTTTTTGTTCAGTGTTGAAATCATCTAAAAAGCGCATGGCTAAACCCTAAAATTGTAAAATATTAAGAGAAATGAAGCATAACCTAGTCACTACGCGTGTTACATATTGCTGTATTAAACGCCCCTTAAATGAGTTAAGAGGCGGGTGTTTAGGTGTTATGCAATAAAACTTTCAAAATGTTGCCAGAGTTTTTCAGCTACTTTTTGTGCCTTATTTGAATCAGGTTTTAATCCCATTTGTTCATTTTCTATCAGTATAAGGTAATCTTTTAAGGCATCTACAGATGCATGTTCATCATCTAAAATATCAAGAAGTCCATCGATATAGCTGTCATATTCATCTTGTAATTCAGGTGAATCTCCAACACCAATAGGGTTCCAATCGTAATTGAGAGTTTGGCGAATATTGAGAATAAATTGCTCTGCTGGATCTGGTTGTGTCATGGTTTATTCCCTTGCGGTGTTATGTTTTTATTTATCACTGTATTATAAAGTGTGTTCACAATTTAGCGACTATTTAGCGTCGTATATTGACGCTTGAATCACATCATAAAGAATTTATGCTGCAATCATTGAATTGTCAAAATAGATATCTTCTACCGTAAGATACTGACTAAAAGCCTGTGCAACTCGAATGACATATTCGGGTGCTAAAGCATTGGATTTTCCTGTAAGTTGATGGAATTCATATTTAAAATATTCCTTGTTATAACGTAAACCTAAAGTGCCTCTGAAATCATGCCAGCGCACTCGAAAGCAATAATATTTTTCATCATGTATGGCTTGTACAAAGCTGAGTATGCAATGCTCCATTTCAGCAGCTTCAGCCATTAATTCTTTGCTATTACAAATTAACTCAAAGGTACATTCATGCAGTACAAATGTGCTGGCTTTAAAGTCAAAAGGGGTATTGGATACGTGTATGTGTTGGCTTTTTTTGTGCCAAATTGCACTATGACGAATCAAGCTTTGTGCAGTTGTTGCAGGGTGAATCAAAGCAATATTTGGCAATTGTGTATATTCCGTTCCCTGAATCTGCTTGCCATAAATAAAATCATTCAGGGATAAATCAACTTCATGAAAAAAGAGATGGCTATTGTTTAGAATGTATAAGTTCAAAGCCAGTGCATGACTATATTGTGCGATATATTGCTCGTACAGCGGTTCATCACTATTGAGTAATATTACGCTCAGATTCAACAGTTGCTCTGGAGTATCTAAGTGTGGAATCAAGTTAAAAATAATCTGCGAGGCATACGCTTTTTTTGTGTGTGTAGAAAAGACCAGTTTTAAGATGGCTATAAATTGTTCAGAAGGTTGGGCAAATAGCTGCTTAATTTGACCTTTATGGCGAAATAAAGGGGCATTTAAATAACAGAGCTGAATTAAATGTGTATAACTAAAATAACTTGGGTCATCGACATGGTTAAAGTCTTGCCGTAAAAGAAACCAATAGAGTCGGTTCGGATTCTCTTGTTCCCAGCGTTTTAAGTGATCTAAATGAGGGCTGAGCTTATGATTAAAATGACCATAGGCCTGCAAATTAAAATGGCTCTCAACGTGTTGAAACCATGTAGCAGTGGTTGGATCTAAGAGTTTATCTAGGATCATCACTTTTAATTGTGCCGCCAGCGTCTGTAGTTGCTGTTTACAACTCTCAATCTGTGTTTGTTCAATTGCAACTACTGGCTGTTTTGGGGATGGGCTTATGGCGGTGGCATCAAAAAAATATGAATACACTTGACGGTAGAGCGCAAACAGTTTCTTTTGTGGCTGATCTTTATATTGTGCTTGGCAATAGTGTGCGATCAGTGCAAATAAGTCATGAATGTTCTGTTGCATAATATGTCTAGCTGAGAGTAGACGATTTAAAAAATATTCAATTTCAGTAAGCGGGTTGGTTGCGGATATTGATTGATAAAAAGCGCAAATTTGCCAAGAGTGCTGTTCATTGCATTGCGGTTGCAAGGCAAAAATAGGACCGAAATGTAGGCTAGCTATTGTTTCGTTATGATGAATTTGAATGTCGTTTAAAGTGTTTTGAAATAATTGAAAAAACTCTTGTATTTCTTGTGTGTTACATTCATTCATCAGTCAATACTCATATTTTGAGATACTGCATTTAATGTAATCGATTTGAGGCTATAAGGTAAACTTATCTCTGTGCAAGACATGAAATTTTGCAGATGTACCCAGTTTTTGGACAATATTCATGTCGAAAGGAAGCAGTGGCGATTTTTATAATCTTGCGCTAAAATTAGCCTACCGAAAATAACATGAAAAATAATAACAATGTCTAAAGCACTCATTACTCTTGGCGCCAAAACTTCACATGGTGGTGTAGTCACTGAAGTTGAAAGCTCTTTTACCATCAATGGCATTGCTGTACATCTTGCAGGGATGAAGCATTTTTGTCCGAAATGTAAATCTGTAGTGGCAGCGACCGCAGCAGATCAATCTACCACAGTGAAAGGTCGAGCAGTTGTTGTTGCAGGAGATAAAACCACATGTGGAGCAAGCTTTTTACCACAACAAGCGATGGTGGTATCCGCTAAATAAAAAGCTCAAAATACATTACAGCTCATCTTTCTTAGATATTGGTCATGATTGGTTTTTAGTTTGAAAATATTCATTGTGAAGATATATTTGAGTTAATACGACAAGTTTATCTAAGTAAGATACCACAGCATTTTTATACTAAGATTGAATGAATACAAGCATGCGTTTATTAGTTCAAATAGAGTGGATTGATCGCTCTTTTTGACTTTTAAATTCAGGCTTGGGAATTTTTAATCTATATATAGAACATCTTTGAAATTTTATTGATATTTTAAGTGTCAATTAATGACCATTTTTTTGATTTTTAGAAAGAACGTTATAGATGGTAATTTTGTATAGTAGCTAAATGTTTTATTTCATCTGCTGTGATCAAATTAATTATAATGAAGTTGTTTATTTTAATTTGTGATGATTTTTTGGTTTATGGTTAATTTCTTGTATTATTTATCATTTTATGAATCTTAATTTTTTATTAATATAAATATAATACCAATTTTTAAGTATTGTGCTCTTTTAGGCTAAGTCATATTTTTAAACATGAGATTATTTAAGAGAGTTTCATGTTATGAAAAATATCAACAGTATTTCAATTCTATTGGGTTGTACCTTATTTTCATTATCTGCACACATCTATGCAAAGCCAGATTGGTCAACAAAAAAATGTAAAAATGATGATCGCGCTTGTTATAGTCTTCCTGAAGTATTAAAAGCGCCTGAAAATATTGATCAGGGGCGCGTTGCATTTTCATTTAGTGATTCTGGTTGTTTAGCGTCATCGCCATTTTATCAAAATAAAACGGATCAATATATTCAAAAAAATTCGGGTATTAGTGGTACAACAAATTTTTTTAAAGGCTATAAGGATGTATGTCAATTTAATAATCAATTAGATTATTCATATATTCTTTATAATGAAGTGCAATCTACGAATAATCCCAAATATAAAGCACGTGTATTTGGTTTATATACTGTACATGATGTGGGTGCATTTGGTCATATTCATGATTGGGAACATGCTGTTTTATGGATGGAAAATGATAAGCCTATTTATTTAAGTATTAGCCGTCATGATGAGACGCGCTATAAAAAGATTGAGAAAGCACCACACTTAAAAGATCAATCCAATGTTTTTGCTGTGAAATATATCTCTAATCTTGGTACACATAGTATGGGCTTTGCTGGTGCAGATAAAAATCATGTGGTGAATAATGCCCATCCAACACCTAATAATGAATGGTTTGGTCTCAAAGCTTCTCAACTGGTCGATATTCGAGAGTTAAATAAAAAATATACGCCAAGTGCTCAAAATTTAGATCCAAAGTATTCAAGTTTTGATGATTTTTTTGCACATCAAAAATTTGAAACAGCTGTACCTCGTGTCAATGATTTACAGTGGATTCAGTGTGCGCGACCTAAAGCTATTGTGAATAGTGGCGTAGATTTTATTGGAAGTTCTAAAAAATGTAGCATAAAAAATATAGAAGAATAATTTTAAATTGAGATTTTATAATCAATTTATCATCAAGTATAACTGGCTTAAATCATGCCAGTTATACGGGGTCTTGCTTCATCTTATTCAGTTTAAATGTATCTTATTATTAAAAAACATGAATTTTATCACAATATACAGCTGATATGATGAGTGATTTGTAGAATATATTGTTTAAAAATAACTATTTATAGGGATGGTGTTTGATCTAAAAATAATAAAAAATTAAAAAAAATGATTGAATGTTAACAATGATTGATTTGAATTTTAGCTTATTAAAACCGTTGCTGGTTTTAGAGGATGACCCAGTCCATCAATTGAGAGTTTCTAAAATATTAAAAACTTTTGGTTATAGAGATGATGATGTTTTTTATGCTCAGACCATTGATTTTGCAAAACAAATTTGTCGTGCAAATGCGATAAAATTTATGTTGGTAGATTTAAAACTGCCCGATGGCAATGGCATAGATTTTATAAAAAGTATACGAGGGAAAATAGCCAGTAGTGTTCCAATTATGGTGCTCTCTTCATGGAATACGTTTGAGGTGATTTATAAAGCTTTACGCGTAGGAGCCTCAGGCTATGTATTAAAAGAAAAAGATGACTTTGAACTCATGTTTTCTATAAGAACCATGCTCAAAGGTGGCGCAATTATTGATCCTGTGATTGCAAAGAAAATTTTAAACCATTTAACTCAAAGTTTAGTGCCTGAATTAGAACACGATGAGCACAATGATATAAATTTATCAGCAAGAGAAAAAGAAATACTAGACTGTGTTGCTACAGGACTAAGCAATCGTGAAATTGGCGTGGAACTAAATATTTCAAAATATACGGTGGATGTACATGTGAGAAATATTTATCAAAAATTAGCGGTAAATTCTCGAACAAAAGCAATTCATGCAGCCAAACAGATTGGGTTAATCCATTAGGCTACATGATCGATCTTTTAACGTATTTTTGCCTCATCTAATTGACGAGCACCTTCTAAGATCATTCGAATCATAATCATTGTTTGCTCGGCCACTTCAGTTCGTTCATTTGTAGGCATATCAATAACTTTAGCCCCCATATTAAACACCAGCTGTGTAATGGCTTTGGCTGCAATATCTGGGTGGGACAGCTTGCTGTTATTTAGTTTTTCCAACACGATTAAATCTTCTCTCAACTCTTGTTGAAAAAAGTTCAATTGACGTTCAACTGCTTTTTTATATGAAAATGAACCTGTATAACCTTCACGCAGGAGCAAACTTAAATTGCCTGTGTCTGCATCAAGCTGCTGTATAAACACTTCAACAGAACTGCGAATAATACTGTTTTGCTTAGAGGCTTTTAGGCGTGCTTCATGCAAAATTTGACGAAGTACCACACCCGCGCGATCAATCAATTCAATTGCCAGTTCATCAATATCTTTAAAATGACGATAAAAACTATTTGGGGCAATACCTGCCTCACGTGCGACTTCACGCAAACTTAAAGAGGCGATACTTTTCTGAGGCCCAATTAAATTAAGTGCCGCTTGAAAGAGTTCGTCTTTTGTAATGGTCGCTTTGCGTCCTACATTGCGAACGGTATGGGTAATTTCAGGTTGCGTTTGTTCTTGGAGCATAGTGTCTATATTCGTATTCAAGGCAGACAGATGCCATGTCTTTCAAAGGATAAGAAACCTTAACATAGATTGACTTGAGCTTAATAGTATTTTGGATGTGAATAATTTATGCGCAAATATATATACAGATATATATACATGTGTATAATAATTACAAAATCCATGAGATGTAGATGACTATGCATGTTCTTGCTAAAGCAAAATCTCCTTTAAGCTTCATTACAGACAGTGTGTTAGATCTAAATGCCATTAATTTTTGGCTTCAAAAAGTGAACCCACTTTGGTCGAGCAACAAAGCTTTAGGTAAAGTTGTGCAGAAGGATACTGCCGCTGAAGGAATGGTTAGTCTAACTATTCAGGTGAATCGTCATTTTAAGTTTGGGCAGGCTGGACAGCATCATCCAGTTTTTGCTGTGGTTGATGGTATTCGCTATGAACGTACATATAGTTTAACCAAGCTCGATGCGCAACATGTATTGCTCACGGTAAAAACCCTACAAGGTGGTAAAGTCAGCACATGGTTGGCTGAGCGCGCTCAGACTGGTGACTTGGTTGAGTTTGGAGCACCTTTTGGTGACATGGTTATTCATGCGATGAACCAACCTTTAGTATTACTGGCAGCAGGAAGTGGTATAACACCTATGCTGAGTCTGCTTAAAGATATGGCCAAGCAGAATCAACTGAAAGATCAGCCAGTTCACTTAATGTATTGGGTGAAAAAACAAAGTGATGCTGCTTTTGTTGAACGCTTTGAAAAGTTAGCGTCTAAGCATCCGGCCTTTAGTTATCAAATTTTTTATACCCAAGAAGATGTTGCTGATTCGCGTTTAAATGCAAGCCATGTAGAGCAATTGACTGATGTAGAAAAGAGCACCGTATATGCTTGTGGACCATCAGGTTTTGTCTCTATCGCAGAACAGCTTTTTTCACATGCGCAGTCCTTCAAAAGTGAAGCATTTAGCATGAGCTTAATGGCGAATGATGATATTGGCTTTGTGAATGTAACACTCACACAATCAAATAAAGTGCTGAGCATTCCAAAAGGCCAATCTATTTTAGTGGCTTTAGAGCAACAAAACATCAAACCAAAACATGGTTGCCGTATGGGTATTTGTAATAAATGTGCCTGTAACAAAGCCGAAGGTTCAACCAAAAATATGGTGAATGGTGCGCAAAACACTGAACCTGGCAACTTGCTCAAAATTTGTGTGAACTCAGCTCAGTCTGATCTTGTCATTGATTTATAAGGTAGGACCATTGCGATGAATATGCCTGTAAAATTTGAATATTTTAAAAACCCAAAAAATAGCGAATTGACGCAAAGTCAGTTAGATGAACTTGCACGTGAGCTTGATGCGATTAAGCAAGAAGTTTTGGATGATCTTGGCGAAAAAGATGCCCAATATATCCGCCGTGTGTATGCAACAATCCGCTACGCATCATTTGCGGGCCGTGCGTTATTGTTTGCGGGATGGTTTCCGCCAGCATGGGTACTTGGTACAGGTTTATTGGGTTTTGCTAAAATCATGGAAAACATGGAATTGGGCCACAATGTCATGCATGGTCAATATGACTGGATGAACGATCCGAAGTTTAATGGCCAAACTTATGAATGGGACATCGTAGGTACAGCAGATAACTGGCGTCAAACACATAACTTTAAACATCATACCTATACCAATATTAAGGGTATGGATGATGACATTGGTTATGGCCTAGTTCGTTTGTTCCCAGAGCAACGTTGGAAGCCTGGTTATCTATTGCAACCGATTTATAGCATTCCATTTTGCTTGTTATTCCAATGGGGCGTAGCCATTCAAAACCTTGAATTGGGCAAATACTTCAAGGGGCGTAAGAGCAAAGAACAGACCCAAGAAGAATGGAAGCCAATGCAAGCCAAAATTGGCAAGCAATTGTTTAAAGATTACGTGTTTTTCCCATTGATTGCAGGCCCTGCAGCTTTACCTGTATTTACAGGTAACTTGGTGGCCAATGGTATTCGTAATATTTGGACCTTTAGTATTATTTTCTGTGGTCACTTTACCAAAGATGTTGAAGTTTTCCCGAAAAAAGTACTGGAAAATGAAAGCCGTGGCCATTGGTACATGCGTCAAATTCGTGGTTCTTCAAACCTGACAGGTTCAGAAGCATTTCACATTTTGACAGGGCACCTCAGCCATCAAATTGAGCATCATTTGTACCCAGATGTACCTGCGCGTCGTTACCGTAAAATGGCACCTAAAGTACAGGCTGTATGTGAAAAATATGGTTTGAACTATAACAATGCAAGCTTAGTAAAACAGTATGGAAGCGTGCTCAAACGTATTGTGAAATATGCGTTCCCATTTAAAAAGTAATTGCTTGATGAGTGATAAAAAAACCTGCTGATGCAGGTTTTTTTATGGTCGGATTTTGTGCTGAGTAGAAACTATTTTATTCAGGTAAGAGAGTTAAGCAGATCGTGCCAGATTTAATTCAGGCAAGCTTTGTGCTTGACCAACCATAAATGGAAAGTCTGCAAGGCTGAGCATTGCAAGGTCTTCATCGCTATTGCCGTAAGCATAGATGCTGTCATAGTCATGCAGGTTGTATTTTTCTAAAATGCGGATTTTTTTCTGTTCATTGCTACAATCTTGAGTTTGGTATCGCCCAGTCATCTTCTGATTGTGGATTTCAACTTCGCTACAAATCAGCTCAATGCCCAGTAATTCACAAATTGGCTTTAAGTAAATGTCGATAGATGCTGAAACCAAAACCACCTGATGACCCAATTGCTGATGACATTTTAATTGATGTAGAAGAGCAGGATCTAAATGTTGAATCAATTCTTTTGCATAGTCATTGGCCAGCTGGTAGAGCGACTCTGCATGGGTATTACGAAACATGGCATGATAGAGCTTTGGACGCATGGCATGTGCAGGGTAAATATTAAGATAGTAGCCCTGAATCCAAGGCAGTATTTTTAAACCTTGCCGTACAATATGCCGCTTCGATAGCGTATAGAAAATAAACCCTGTAAAACTGTCTTTGTTACACAGGGTTCCATCAAAATCAAAAAGGGCTAAATTTTTAAATGTTTTATTCGGCTCATACATGTTTGATAGCGTCCGTTTACGCGAGAAGCGAACCAGTTAGTATTGTAGTCTCTACTTAATTTTGGACCAGAAATAACAACTTCAGGCATTATGGCATAAAACGGTTCTTTGCCCGTTTTTTCTTGATAAAGTTTTGTCACTGCACGGTAAGTGGCTGTTTTTTCAAAATCAATATCTTTTTCCTTTTTCAAATCAGCACGAATTTGATTTGGCGTTAAGATCACATCATTTGTAGAAAAAGCTTTTAATAATTCACGTTCAGATGAACTTTTGGTTGCCAAAGGTGATCCATCTTTAGTGTAGAGGAGTAAATCACCATCTAATGCTAAATCTGAGCCACTCACTTTATTTAACATACTTTGGAAAGCGGCATTACGGCTAGAGTATCGGCCCGAGTTGTAATCTGCGAAGCGATAGATGGGTTTGTCATAATCTGCTTCGTACATCATGAGACGGTGAATACCGTAGTACAAACCGCCGTATTGTGAATACATGTCGGTACGTAAGTCAGCCATATTGCCACTTTGACGTTTATTGTCTTTGGCATAAGTCACCAACACCTGCATTGAACCTAATGTGGTGATGGGATTCATTTTTTCACTGATGTCTTGCCCTAAAAGTTTGGCTGTACCAGTGAGGGCACTCACGTGATAGTGTTTTGCCATATAAGCGAATATTTCACGATATAGCTCATCTAATTGGCGCTCAGTACGAACACGGCTCATTTGACTTAAATAATTATCTTCAGGGCTAGGCTGGGTTTTGAGTACTTCTTGGAAATAGCCCGCGATCGTGCCACCAATTTTATCGCCTAACTTGTCTTTAAATTTTTCATCTAAACGGTCTTGTACTTCTTTCACCGCTTTTTGACCAAGCCCAGGGACTTCCGGGTCAGCATGAAAATTCGATTCTTGGTCTACCACAGCTACAATGGTGCAAACATTCTCTTTGGTTTGTGGAATGCCCAAGTGCTCTGTAATGTCGTAGATGTCTTTTGCCCATGATGTACGTTCTTGCACACGACCTGGAATGGCTTTACGAATTTGTTCGGCATTAAGCGTTGGTTCTTTGTCGTTTGACCACCAAGAGCCATTGCCACATGCGGTCAAGCCAATTGAAAGTGCTAAAACAGAAAGCGTTTTAACACCATAGGTTGGAGCAAAAGATTTTTTCATATTGAAGAAAACACATTCCGAAAAGGGAGGTCTATCTGACGCTAGCAGTATACTATGTCGGCATAAAAAACATGACAATTATCTTCGCGTCATATCTTAAAACGTCACATATATAACGCTATAAGTGCTCAACTGAAGCGCTTAAATGGCATACCTAAAGTAGTAAAAACGACACAAATTAAATGAGCCTTTAAACTTAAAGCTAAGTGAGTGCAGAATAGATATTTTTCAATGAGCTACGCTTAAAAAATATCATAATGCATTTATATTGCCTAGCCCTCCAAAATCAGTGGGGTATAAAAATAATTTTGCCATCTACTATGGGCTAGTCAGACATTTATAGATTGTCGTCAATATTGAGTAAATAAGGGCTTACACGATTGAGCTTAAATGTGTGGCATAACTTGTGAACAGGAGCTGTATTTACGCAGAAGAAAATAATTAAAAACCTTTATTTTTTAAGTTTCTTTTCAGCTTGTCTTGTTAAAAAGTAAGCATGGGAATTCAGTACACCCGTGCTTAGGTAGAGCAACTACAATAATGGATGATTGGAAGGTGTGCTGCAATTCTCGCAATCATATTTGAGCCATAATCCATGAAAATTCGTTTTCTTAAAACGCTAATCGCTGTCTCTCTTGTGGCAAGCTTGGCAAATCAAGCCACAATGGCTGCAACACCAAATCATAGTGCGACAACAAAAACACTTACTGTTATTGGTTATCACGAAATCACCAACAACAAAAATGCATTAATTCCAGAATATGCAGTTAGCACAGCACAGTTCCAACAACATATTGAGTGGTTGGAAAAACA
This sequence comes from Acinetobacter sp. SwsAc6, assembly GCF_013391565.1. Taxonomy (NCBI): domain Bacteria; kingdom Pseudomonadati; phylum Pseudomonadota; class Gammaproteobacteria; order Moraxellales; family Moraxellaceae; genus Acinetobacter; species Acinetobacter sp. SwsAc6. Next base: position 207,438 of record NZ_JACAXE010000002.1, on the reverse strand, counting down.
AGGCTTTCACTTTATTACCGTTGATCAGTTGATCAGTGCCAACAAAGGCAAATCAACTTTGCCAGCTAAGCCTGTATTATTGACTGTCGATGATGGCTATGAATCTTTCTATCAAAATGCTTATCCTGTAATTAAAGCCCATAAAATTCCAGTGGTTTTAGCTGTGGTTGGTTCTTGGTTGGAGCCAAAAGCGGGCGCTCAAGTCGATTTTTCAGATGAAAAAATTCCACGCAGTGATATGTTGTCGTGGGATCAGCTTAAAGAAATGCAAAATAGCGGTTTGGTTGAAATTGCCAGTCACAGTTATAACCTGCATCGCGGGATTTTAGGCAATCCACAAGGCAACTCAGAACCTGCTGCAGTAACACGTTTATATGATCCTAAAACATCAAGTTATGAAGCTGATGCACAATATACGCAGCGTATTACCCAAGATTTAAAACACAATAATCAGCTTTTGGTTGCACATGGACTCAAGTCACCGCGTGTGATGGTATGGCCTTATGGCCGCTACAACATGGAGACGGTCAGTATTGCAAAACAATTGGGAATGCCCGTTGCGATTAGTTTAGATGATGGTGCGGATTCTGCGAAAACGTCTTTAGGGCAACTCAATCGTATTTTGGTCGAAGGTAATATGTCGACGACTGAATTGGCACAAGAGATTGAAAACCGTCAGAAGAACTTAGGCGATAACAACCGTCCACAAAAAATTATGCATATTGATTTGGATTATATTTATGATCCAGATCCCGCACAGCAAGAGCGTAATTTAGGGAATTTGCTTGATCGAATTTCGGCGATGAAAGTCAATACCGTCTATTTACAAGCCTTCTCTGACCCAGATGCCAATGGCTCTGCAGATATGGTGTATTTCCCAAATCATTATTTACCAATGCGTGCTGATTTATTTAACCGTGTTGCGTGGCAAATTCAAACGCGTACCAATGTCAGCCGTATCTATGCGTGGATGCCACTGCTTGCATGGGATTTACCAAAAAAGAATCCTGTTTCTGAGGATTTGGTGGAAACACAGCAAAGCAAAGAGGGTGAGCATTTAAATATGGGCTATCACCGTTTGAGCCCATTTTCAGCCGATGCCCGTGCAACCATTGCAGGCATCTATACCGACCTTGCAAAATCAGCGTCATTTAATGGGGTGTTATTCCATGATGATACCACTTTGTCGGATTATGAAGATGCTAGCCCAGATGCCATGAAAGCCTATGCGTCTATTGGTTTGCCACAAGATTTAAATGCAATTCGTAATAATGATGCGCAGCTCCAAAAATGGACAGCATTTAAAACCGAATATATTGATAACTTTGCGATGCAATTGGCTTCAGAAGTTCGTCAGTATCAACCGTTTTTATTAACTGCACGGAATTTATATGCACAAGTGGCATTAAAACCTTATGCAGAAAATTGGTACTCACAATCACTTGAACAATCGCTAAATCGTTATGACTTTACCGCGATTATGGCCATGCCTTATATGGAGCAAGCACCGAACAGTGCCAAGTTCTATCAAGACATTGTCAAACGCGTCAAACAATTCCCAAATGGAATAAAGAAAACCGTATTTGAACTACAAGCTGTGGATTGGCGTACCAATCAAAAAGTACCGTCAGACGAAATGGCTTCAACCATCCAGTCTTTATATGAGCAAGGTGTGATGCACGTGGCTTATTATCCTGATGACCCAATTAAAGATCATCCCGATGTACATGTAATGCGTAAAGCCTTTGATTTGAAATCAAGCAAACTTATTCCTTAGGGGAATTGAATTATGTCAACGCTTCAGCAATTTTGGCATTCAGCATTGCACTTTGTATTTTACTATCCATTGTTTATGTCGTACTTATGGATGGTCGGTGCACTGATTTTTTATTGGAAAGAACGCAAAGATCCGCCATTTTCAGAGCCACCCGCTTTAGCGGAATATCCTAAAGTGGCAGTACTGGTACCATGCTTTAACGAAGGCGATAATGCAGATGAAACCATTAGCCATGCTTTAGGTCTGCAATATCCAAACTTTGAAGTGATCGCCATTAATGATGGTAGTAAAGACAATACAGCTGAAGTGTTGGATCGCCTTGCTGGAAAATATGAAAAGTTACGTGTAGTACATTTAGCCCAAAACCAAGGCAAGGCTATGGCACTGCAAGCAGGCAGTTTGCTGACCGATGCTGAATACCTGATTGGGATTGATGGCGATGCGCTCTTAGACCCGCATGCAGCAACATGGATGGTTCGCCACTTTTTAGAAAATGATGGTGTTGCTGCGGTTACGGGTAATCCACGTATTCGTACCCGTTCAACTTTAATTGGTCGTATTCAAGTCGGTGAGTTTTCTTCGATTGTCGGTATGATTAAACGCGCACAACGTAGCTTTGGTCGCTTATTTACGGTCTCTGGGGTGATTACAGGTTTTCGTAAAAGTGCGGTGCATTCAGTTGGTTATTGGTCACCAGACATGTTAACTGAAGACATTGATATTACTTGGAAGCTACAACGTGAAGGCTGGGACATTCGCTTTGAGCCAAATGCTTTGGTTTGGATCTTAATGCCAGAAACATTTAGCGGCTTATGGAAGCAACGTCTACGTTGGGCAATGGGTGGGGCACAAGTCTTACTTAAAAATATCGATGTGTTGTTTAAACCCAAACTAAACTTTTTATGGCCATTAATGATGGAGCTGATTTTGACTCTAGTTTGGTCATATATGATGCTCATTATGGCGGTTATTTGGGTGCTACATTTTGTGATTCCTATGGGTGGAATTGGTGATTTAGTCAGTTCGCCATTCTTACCTTACGGTACGGGCATGTTATTAGGTGCGACCTGCTTATTGCAATTTGCCCTAAGTAAATGGATGGACAGTCGTTATGAGCCATCATTGGGTAAAAACTATTTCTGGATGATTTGGTATCCATTCGTATTTTGGTTGATTACCATCACGGCCAGTATTGTTGCCTTCCCTAAAGTATTACGACGCGGCACGGGCCAGCGTGCACGTTGGGTGAGTCCTGACCGTGGTATTCGTATAAAATCAGAAAGCTGAGTAAATATAAGATGAAAAATAATAGCTTAATTATCGATTTACGCCGCCAGTTGCCATGGCATAAACGATACGCATCCAATACATCTACAGCCGTGATGTGGGGTATTTGGTTGTTGTTATGGCGCCCAGCCTTGCTGGTGATGGGATTCCTAAGCTTGCAAAAACACCATGTACTTGAGCATTTGTTTGGCTCTTTTGGTACGGGTTTAGAACATGGATTTACAGCATTGGTGGCATGTGCCATTTCACTGTTGCTATGGTCGAATTATGTTCCTGCAAAAACAGTGAAAAAGCAAACGCCAAAAACATTAACAGACTATGTGCACCATTTTGATTTGCCAGTACAGGAAATTGAAAATAGCCGTCAGCAAAAAATTAGCACGGTCTATCACGACGAACATGGCAAAATTATTCATATTGAATAAAGCGCCGTATACGATTGAATCTGAAAACACTCAAGTTCACTTGGGTGTTTTTTTTTCATAAGTACTTAGCCCTTTAAAGCTTTACTAGAGGCTGAGCAAAGTACACTTAGGTGGGATTTAAGCATATTGGCGAAGCTAGAGATTTTTGCGAGAAAGATTTAGACTATACCTCTCCCATAGAAAATCGCTTTTGAGCGTCAGCATCTCGCATTTGTCAGGCAGAAGATGCAGAGTTTTGTATGTCTCATCTTAGTATCTGCAATAGATTCAATAAATATTGCCGTGATGGATAACTTATTCATCCTATAGTTAGGATTTGTGGTAGCAAAATATTTTCTAGGTTTAACCTGTACGAAGTGGAAAAAATTAATGGCGCAGCATGCAGTAATTCAAGAGTTATTTGATAAGCCCATCAGCAAAAAATTGTGGGTTGCCCCGATGGCAGGGGTTACTGATCGGCCATTTCGTACGTTATGTAAATACTTTGGTGCAGGGCATGCGGTCAGTGAAATGATGACGGCAGACAAAACCTTGCGCATGAGTAAAAAGAGTTTATATCGTGCTAATTTTGATGGTGAAATTGCGCCTATTTCAGCGCAAATTGCGGGTTCAGATCCACAAGAACTTGCAGAAGCTGCACGCTTTCAAGTGGCGAATGGTGCGCAAATTGTCGACATCAATATGGGTTGTCCAGCCAAAAAAGTCTGTAATAAATTAGCAGGCTCAGCATTGCTGAAAGATGAAGACCTTGTTGCACGTATCTTAGATAGTGTTGTGGTGGCAGTCGATGTTCCAGTGACTCTTAAAACCCGTTTAGGCTTTTTAAATGGGCATGAAAATATTTTACGTGTGGCGAAACGTGCTGAAGAAGCGGGGATTGCCGCTTTGGCTCTACATGGTCGTACCCGTGAAGATATGTACTTAAACACTGCCCGTTATGCTCTCATTAAAGAAGTTAAAGCTTTACTGAGTATTCCAGTGATTGCCAATGGCGACATCGATACACCAGAAAAAGCCAAATATGTATTGGATTATACAGGTGCGGATGCGGTGATGATTGGCCGTGCAGCGCAAGGTCGCCCTTGGATCTTTAGGGAAATTGCACACTATTTGGAAACTGGTGAACACTTGGCCGCGCCTAATATTGAAGAAGTTAAAAAAGTGCTGTTAGGGCATTTGGCAGAACTCTATGAATTTTATGGTGAATACTCAGGCTGCCGTATTTCACGTAAACATATTGCTTGGTATACCAAGGGTTTACGCTCAAGTAATGAATTCCGTCAAAACATGTATAAAGAAGATTCAACTGCTGCACAATTTAAAGTGGTGGAAGCGTATTTTGATCATTTACTTGATCATGGCGACATTATGAGTGATGTGCAGGTTGAACAAGTAAACTTGCTAGAAACCTAAATCTGTATAGTATTAACGTGCGTAACGTGACACATACGTTTTGCTCATTTAAGAAAAAACCAGCCATAGTGGCTGGTTTTTTATCTTTTGGTTGCTGTAGAGCTTAAGAGGCGTGTGCTTCAGAAGCAGGCGTTACATCAGCTTTAGTATCCGCTTGTGCTGGGGTAACTTGAGTTGATTTTTCTGATTTAAAGTGATGGGTTGTGTCTACGGACACCCCTATGAGCACTAAAATAAGGAGAACAGCTGCCATATATATCCTAATTGTTATCCTGTTGTTGTTTATTTATATGATTTACATATAGCAACATAATATTACTTTTGGATAACAAAGAGGAGTGGCTTATTCAAAAAAACGAGCATTTAGTCTGCGTTAAAATTCATTTCTAAAACCAATTGATTTATTAAGTCTGGTGCTTCTAGGGCACGAATTTTCGCAACTTGGCTTCCCGCCCAAAATGCTCCAAAACCATGATCACCATGTTGTGACGCAAGTTGATGGAGCTGTTTCGCTAAATCATAAGCATAAGGGTAGTCGGCAACTATTGGGCGCTCAGGCGTATCAATTTGACTATGCCAATGATTAATTAATCCACGTGCAGGTCGACCCGATATGCTTGTTGTTATTTGCGTAATAGGCTGATCAAATAATGCTTTACGATAGGCTTCATTGGCATTCGAGCTTTTGCATTGTACAAATGCGGTCCCGAGTTGCACGGCATCTGCACCTAATTTCAGCATATATTTAGCATCTTGGCCTGTCATAATGCCACCTGTTGCAACAATTGGAAGATTGCAGTGTTTTTTCAGTAATTGTACTAAGTCACTGGTTTGAATGCTACTGTCAAAACTTGGGTTGAATATGCCACGATGCCCACCCGCTTCAATACCCTGAGCAATAATGATATCAATGCCTGCCGCTTCAATTGCGCGTGCTTCAATTAAGTTGGTTGCAGTTACCATCGTGATAATGCCTGCTTCTTTTAAGGCTTGAATCTGATGGGGATACGGAATGCCAAAGTGAAAACTGACGGCTTTGGGACGTGTTTCGAGTACAAGCTGTAAAAAATCATCGTGATCTAAAAAACTGGGATAAATACAATCGAGCTGTGTGGGTGCGACTGCGCCGTATTGTTCGAATTGTGGGCGTATATAGTCAATCCACGCTTGGGAGCGTTGCAGATTAAATGCTTGCGATTGATGGCAAAAGAAATTGACCTGAAAAGAATGATCAGTTAAGGCTTGAGTCGCTAAGATTTGTTGCTTGGCTACATCAACACTGCTTGCCCCTAGACCAAGTGCACCTAAGCCCCCTTGATTAGATACCTCAGCAGCCAAAGTGGGTGTGGAAACACCTGCCATTGGAGATAAAAAAATGGGGTGTTTAATGGCTAAATTTTCTAATACATTCATTTTAGTTTTCTCCTCATTATATTTTTACTTTGCCGAAGGCCTAGGTTTTATGCAAATCATATTCGGCATTTTGTTTATAAATAGCAGTAGATAAAAAGAAAAAATGTGCAGAGGATTTTAAACGACATGCTGTGACGTGTAGGCATCTCAATCATACTTTTCCTAATGATGGGCAGCTTATAATTTAGTTGTACTTGATAATTTACGCTGAATTTCTCCTATGTCTGAACGTATTCGTGAAAAATTGCAAATATTGGCAGATGCGGCTAAATATGATGTGTCGTGTTCATCCAGTGGAAGCAAACGCCAAAATAAAGACCGCGGTCTTGGTAATACAGGTAATGGTATTTGCCATAGTTATACCGAAGATGGTCGCTGTGTGTCATTACTCAAAATCTTATTTACCAATGTGTGTATTTTTGACTGTGCCTACTGTGTGTCGCGTCGTTCCAATGATGTGCAACGGGCAGCCTTTACCGTGCAAGAAGTTGTGGATTTAACCATCAACTTTTATCGTCGTAATTATATTGAAGGGCTATTTTTAAGTTCGGGTATTTTTAAGTCAGCCGACCATACTATGGAGCGTATGCTACAAGTGGTCAAGAAATTGCGCTTAGAAGAAAACTTCAACGGCTATATTCATCTGAAAACGATTCCGGGTGCGTCTAAAGAAATTATTACAGAGGCTGGTTTATATGTGGACCGCATGAGTATTAATTTGGAAATGCCGACCGAAGCAGGCTTACAGCAATTTGCACCCGAAAAAAGCCATGCAGAAGTACAAAAAGATTTAGGAATTGTGCGTGACCGTTTAATCGAACTGAAAGATGAACGGAAAATTATTCGGACTGTGCCACAGTTTGTTCCTGCAGGTCAGACCACGCAAATGGTGGTAGGTGCTGCGCAAGAAACGGATCAAGATATTATTATGATGGCGGATCGGCACTATAAAGAATTTAAGCTAAAACGCGTGTATTTTTCGGGCTATATTCCAATTAATGAACAAGAAAAGGCGCTACCAATGGTAGGTTCTGCACCGCCATTGCTCCGTGAAAACCGCTTGTATCAAAGTGATTGGCTCATGCGATTTTACGGCTTTGATGCATCTGAAATAGTAGATGATGCTCATCCAAATTTGGATTTAGATGTAGATCCGAAATTGAGCTGGGCGCTTCGTCATCCAGAGCAATTTCCTATTGATATTAACCGTGCGGATTACCGCATGATAATGCGTGTACCGGGAATTGGCGTACGTTCAGCTAAAAAAATAGTACAGGCAAGACGCTTTGGGCAAATTCATATTGACCAGTTAAAGCGTATGGGTGTGTCTTACAATCGTGCGCAACATTTTATCCGCTGTGTAGATACGCCAAAGTTTCAACGTGACCAAACACCCAGCCAAATTCGCAATCAGATTTTGCAGATGGGCAATTCTAAATATACGCAGCAATTGTCACCTCAGCTTGGTTTTGGGTTCTAAACATGGCGGTCTATCAATTTGATGGAACGATGACTGGGCTATTGAGCTGCGTATTTCGCGCGTTTGAGTTTAAGGAATTTAGTGTACAACTGACCGCTGGACAGCTGCCTCAGTCAGGCTTATTTGATGAGTTTGTTGAGGTTCCATCCAATGAGGAACATGGGCAACGGGTCTGGCAGGGTTTAAAACAAAAGCTTTCAGCACAAGCACTGCGGAATTTTTATTACAGCTTTCTCTCAGAGCAAGATGAAGCATTTCAGCATTGTTTTAATTTTGCAGTTTATGTCTTTCAGTCACAGCGTCTAGTAGATCAGGATTATGGCCATGCCGATGTGTTGGGTATTTCACAATGGGCCAAGCAAGTTGGTCGTGAAAAGCATCGCATGGAGGCATTTGTACGCTTTAAAAAATGCCAAGATGGCTTGTATTTGAGTCTGATTTCGCCAGATTTTAATGTTTTACCTTTAATTGAACGACATTTTTGCCGTCGTTACCAAGATCAGCAATGGCTCATTTATGATGAAAAGCGTAAGTACGGCATTTATTATGATTTAAAAGATGTGCATCAGATACAGATGAATGCGTATGAGGTAGACACAAATCTACAGCTGGGACATAGTCAGGCTTTTAGTGTGCAACTCGACGATGATGAGCTGTTATACGACCAGCTCTGGAAAGATTATTTTAGAAGTGTAAATATTGAAGCGCGTAAAAATATGCGACTGCATGTGCAGTATGTACCAAAACGCTATTGGCGATACATGAATGAGAAATCGCTTTAATTCGGATTTTATGCATAATATGGGCTGTTTTAAAGTTTTAGACCAAAGAGTGCATTTATGAAGTTTGTCCTTGCTTTGAGCATTATGTCCAGCTTAATGCTCAGTGCTTGCACTGCCGATCAAAAGCCATCTGTAGAAGTCAAAGCCACTGATTATGCTGTGACTGATGTGGCAAGTTTGCAACAAAAGATTGATGCCTTAAATACTCAATTGGCATCTGATTATCAGCAATTGAAGCAACAGCAAAATATCGCATTTTCAGATCAATCACCTTTAGATGTCACGAATTTGAGTACCTTGCATTTGCATGCGGTGAGTGCAACCTCGCTTAAACCTGTGAAAGAAGAATACTGTCAGCTCATGAATGCTTATTTTAATGAGCTTTATCGCGTTGGGCATTTTAATTTACAGTGGTTAGATCAAATACAATTAAAGCATCAATCTCAGACAGCATTAGCACCACACTTTGCCAATGCAGATGCTTTTTATGCATTTGCTTTAACTGACTACAGTAGCTATAAGCAAGCACAGCAAATTATGGGCTTTGGTTGCAATTTAAGAGCTGCTTTAAGTCCAAACGCATAATGATAAAGCGCAATAAAAAAAAGACCATATTGATGGTCTTTTTTTCATGAAGCGTATTAACAGCCTGTGAGTTTTTCAGGTTGCGGACGTTCACCAGGGAAAAAGATTGGACGTAGTTTTACACCAATACCATTACCAATAAAAGCAAAGATCAGCCATAACCAACCATGTAAACTGCCCGATGCAATACCACTGAAGTACGCACCAATGTTACAGCCGTATGCTAAGCGTGCACCATAGCCCAACATTAAACCACCAATTACTGCAGCAGCAAGTGAGCGCTTTGGAATATTAAAGTTAGGAGCGAATTTACCCGCAAGGCTAGCTGCCAATAATGCACCAATCATAATGCCAAAGTTCATCATAGAGGTAATATCAAACCACAATGATTCGGCTAAGGCTTTTGCATTGGCAGGTTGTTGCCAGTAGTTCCATGACGCAACATCAATGCCCATAACACTTGCAGATTTGGCAGCCCACACTGCAAGTGCAGAGGTCACACCCCAAGGACGACCTGCAAGCGCCAAGGTTGCAAAGTTGAGGAGGGTTAAAATAATACCGCCCCAAATTAATGGCCATGGGCCACGAATAAAACGCTTCCAGCCATGGTTTTGGCTTACAGGTTCAAGCTCTAAACTACCGTGACGTTTCTTTTCAAAATACACTGTTGCAACAGCAATGAGTGCAAATAATACAAAGTTGATGAAGAGAGCAGGGGCAACACCTAAGCTGGTCACAATAGAAATTGGAGCTAAATGCGGCAGGTTAAACCACCAATCAATATGCGAGGTTGCAATCAGTGAGCCTGTGCAGAAGAAGATCAGCGTCACAATCATGCGCATACTGCCTGAGCCGACAGTATAAAGCGTACCTGATGCACAGCCACCACCCAATTGCATGCCAATACCAAAGATAAAAGCACCAATCATGACAGACATAGAAACAGGGTTTACATTACCTTTGACTGGCGTGCCAAATAACTCACCCGCACCTAAAGCAGGGAAAAAGAGCAACACGGCTAAAGACAACATGATCATTTGTGCACGTAAACCACGGCCACGACGTTCTTTAATAAATACACGCCAGCTCGAAGTAAAGCCAAATGAAGCATGGTAAAGCGTCATACCAAGCGCGCCACCAATAAGGAAAAGGAGGGCTTGTTTAACGCCAACCACTTGATAGGCACCGATCGTACCTAAAATTAAAAGAATAAAAGACACCCAAACCGATACATTTGATCGATTTGCAGGTGCAGCAATAACAGACATAGGAGATTAAATTAAAAATAAAAAATCAGGGCTATTGTATAAAAGTTAACAGCCCTCAAGGGACAATATATATAAATATACTATGTGTATATTTGAATTATTATATTAGTAAAAATTATATGTAAGAAATGCTATAGCGGTGTGACATTAAAGAGAGAACCAATCCAGCTGGAGAAAAGCATGGCAATAATGCCCCAAATACATACGCGCATACTGCCTTTAAGTAGCGATGTACCCGCAGCATAGCTTGAAAGTGCACCCAGTAAAGCCAATGAAACTACACCTACAACCATGACTGTTTGAGCGACATATTGCTCCGAGCTTAGCAAAATAGACAACATGGGAAATAAAGCCCCAATTGAAAATGCCAAAGCTGATGAGCCTGCAGCCAATAAAGGTTTAGCTGCCGTATTATCGTTAATACCAATTTCGTCACGCGCATGCGCTTCTAAAGCATTCTGAGCAGTAAGTTGCACGGCAACATCATGCGCCAGCTCTGGTGTTAAGCCACGAGCAATATAAATGTGAGTAAGTTCTTTGAGCTCTAGCTCTGGATTACGTTGTAATTCACGATGCTCCATAGCAAGGTCAGCTTTTTCAATGTCTTCTTGAGATTTCACTGAAATATATTCGCCTGCAGCCATAGAGGTCGCACCCGAAATTAGACCCGCAATACAGGTAATGAGCAAAGTTTGTGTGGAAGCGCCACTGGCTGCCATGCCCATAATTAAGCTTGTCACAGAAATAATGCCGTCATTTGCGCCCAATACAGACGCACGTAACCAGCCTGTACGTTGCATATAATGTTGTTCTATATGATGAGACGAAGGCATAACACATGCTCCCTTAAGTTAAATATTGTTCTGTTAAGGAGTATAGCCTGTGTGAGCAGATCGACAAAGTAAAATGGTCAATAGCAACAGGCCTTTGATTCCTTAGGGATAATGATGCTGTAAGAGCCGTGTAGTGATATTTTTGAAGACAAAACAAAGCCCTCATGTAGAGGGCTTTGTTGGATGCAATAAAATTATTGCTGTGCTTTTTCTTTAACGTCTGCAGCACCTTGTTCAACGGCACCAGCTGTTGCAGCAGTCGCATCTTTCGCTGCTTCTTTTGCATCATGTGCAGCGGCTTCAGCGTGATTTGCGGCATTGTTTGCAGCATCAGCTGTCGCAGTTGCTGCGTTGTCTACAGCAGTTGCAGTCGCAGTTGCTGCTTCTGATGTTGCATTGGCGATATCATGGCCAGCTTGGTCAGCGGCGTTTTCAAGGTGTTCACCCGTTGTAGCACCAGTTTCAGGAGCTTTGTCTTTGTTACAGCCAACAAGTGCAACAGTGGCAGCTAAACCTAGAGCAACTAATAATTTATTCATTGTACAGTTTCCTTTTTTTGTTATACCCGTAGCATGGGCTGAACATATATTAGCTGAAAGGCTGTTTATAAATCGATCAAAAATTGTTGATTAAGTGTAATTTTTACCAATATGCCTTTTAATATTTGAAATATTATTGCTGGCACAAATAATTTTCTTAACTTGGTATCAGCTCTTCAATTGAAGGTGCTAGAAGGTAGATAAATTCAGCGTCTTCATGGCGCCATAAGTAAATTTCTTCTCCCAATTGTGAGTCTTCATTAGCTCGCATTAACAAGTAATCACCATCGCCATTATGCGCAATTGCAACACTGTTTTCTGGGAAGTCTTCAATTTCTAGAGTGGATGTATGCTCTGCGACAAGATGTTCCATAGTACGCTTAATTCGTTTTACATCACTGGTGTCGTGAAAGGGGAAAAGCCACCATGCTTCAATATCGTCACCATCTTCATATTCGTCTTCATCAGATAAGCTGATCGCGAATTCGCCACCATTTTCAATTTACATTTTTGCTTTATATTTTTCAGGAAATTTAAATCCTAATAGTTCCTCGGCAGTGCTTATAAATTTGTATTCTACTGGAAATGGCTTGAAATTATTCTTTATATATTTTAGATACTTATTAATAAAAGTTGCGTAAATTTAAGTCAATAGTTGAGAGGGTTAAATTGACATATTAAAAATTGAACAATAAAAAAGCCTGCATGGCGCAGGCTTTTTTAACGAGAAATTTACAATTAAAGACCAGCAGCTACTTTAAGCGCTTCAGCTTTATCTGTTTTTTCCCAAGTAAATGCAGTATCAGAACCTTCACGACCAAAGTGGCCATAAGATGCAGTTTGTTGATACATTGGTTGAATCAAGTTCAACATACGTGTAATACCGTATGGACGCAAGTCGAAGTGTTCACGTACCAATGCAATAATCAAATCTTCAGATACTTTTGCAGTGTTGAATGTGTTGATAGAAATAGAAGTTGGCTCAGCAACACCAATGGCATAAGACACTTGGATTTCACATTTGTCTGCAAGACCAGCAGCCACAATGTTTTTAGCAACATAACGACCTGCGTATGCAGCAGAGCGGTCAACTTTAGATGGATCTTTACCAGAGAAAGCACCACCACCGTGACGAGCCATACCGCCGTAAGTATCTACAATAATTTTACGGCCAGTTAAACCACAGTCACCTACAGGGCCGCCAATCACGAACATGCCTGTTGGGTTGATGTGGAATTTAGTACCCGCATGGAACATGTCCGCTGGGATTACTTTTTTCACAATTTCTTCAATTACAGCTTCTTTTAGCTGTGCTTGAGTAATTGAAGGGTCATGCTGAGTAGAAAGCACAACAGCATCTAAGCGTACAGGCTTGCCATTTTCATAGGCAAAAGTTACTTGGCTTTTCGCATCTGGGCGTAACCAAGAAAGTGTACCTTGCTTACGTAACTCTGCTTGTTTTTCCATTAAGCGATGCGCGTATGAAATTGGCGCAGGCATTAATACATCTGTTTCACGGCTAGCATAGCCAAACATTAAACCTTGGTCACCAGCACCTTGATCTTCAGGTTTTTGGCGGTCTACACCTTGTGCAATTTCAGGTGATTGTTTACCAATCATATTGATGACAGCACAAGTTGAGCCATCGAAGCCAAGATCTGAATGATGGTAGCCGATACCATTTACAGTGTTGCGGACAATCGCTTCAAAGTCGACGTTTGCAGTCGTTGTGATTTCACCAGCAAGTACGACCGCACCAGTTTTTACAAGCGTTTCACAAGCGACCCGCGCATAAGGGTCTTCTTTTAAGATCGCATCCAAAATAGCATCACTGATTTGGTCAGCCATTTTATCTGGATGGCCTTCGCTTACAGATTCCGAGGTAAATACAGCGTACTCGCGCATAAGTCCTATCACAGTTAATTTAAAAGACGCAATATGTTACATCGACTTCAGTCTTAGGACTAGCGCATGTCGACCAAAATGAATGAATTTATTTCAATTTATTGGTGTTTTATTTGATATGGTCATTAAAAAAAGTGATAACGCTATCTTTATTAGATGTAAGTGGCTGAAATTTTATACGTTCAGTCATGTAAAGTGCTGACTATAATTCAAGGTTTTTTTGGCCTTTAAGACTTTCAGAGGCTGATTTGTTGCTGTGCTAATGTGTTTAAGTTGTTTCAAAACAAGAGGATGTAATCATATTTTGTAATTGGATGAGTGTAATGTTGTTAAGTTTTTCTATGAAAATTCATTTTTGAATTATAAACATGAATAAAATTCATCTTTTGATTAAGATATTGTATTTTAAGTATTTGTTTTGATTTTTTTGTGGCGTTTACCAGAGTGCAACTGAAGATTCATGTCATCTTAAATATATTTTTGCAGTTTTAGATGCAAAACATATATCGCAAGATTATAAAAATATAGAAAATTTTAAGGCGGTATGTGCTGGATAATTGTGCAAAAAATGATTTCATTACGAATTAATAGCGAAAACTCGGGCTTGAGGCTTTACCCCTTAGCTATTTTTTAAGACAATATACACAGTTTTGAATTTCTATTCACTTTTCTAGTTTCTTTTAGATTTATTTGGACGCTGACCTATGACGACCCCACTTAATGAACGTCGAGTTGCAAACGCAATTCGTGTATTGGCAATGGATGCTGTGCAAAAAGCGAATTCAGGCCATCCAGGCGCGCCAATGGGGATGGCAGATATTGCTGACGTTGTATGGCGTGAGTTTTTAAATCACAATCCTAGCAACCCACAATGGGCTAACCGTGACCGTTTTGTATTGTCTAATGGCCATGGTTCTATGCTTCAGTATGCTTTATTGCATTTGACTGGCTATGATCTTTCAATTGATGACTTAAAAGCATTCCGTCAATTGCACTCTAAAACTCCGGGTCACCCAGAGCTTGGTTATGCACCTGGTATTGAAACAACGACTGGTCCACTTGGCCAAGGTATTGCCAATGCTGTAGGTTTTGCTTTAGCTGAAAAAACTTTAGCTGCGCAATTTAACAAAGATGACATCGCTGTTGTAGATCACTTCACTTACTGTTTCTTGGGTGATGGTTGCTTAATGGAAGGTGTTTCTCACGAAGCATGTTCATTGGCTGGTACTTTAGGTCTAGGTAAACTTGTTGCTTACTATGATGACAACGGCATCTCAATTGATGGCGAAGTAGAAGGCTGGTTCTCTGACGATACAGAGCAACGCTTCTTGGCTTACGGCTGGCAAGTGCTTAAAGTTGATGGTCATGATGCAGATGCGCTTCGTGCAGCAACTTTGGAAGCGAAAGCTGAAACTAAAAAACCAACCATCATTATTTGTAAAACAGTGATTGGTTTAGGTTCTCCAAACAAACAAGGTAAAGAAGATTGCCACGGTGCGCCGCTTGGTAATGACGAAATCGCGTTAACACGTGAAGCTTTAGGTTGGACAGAAGGTCCATTTGAAATTCCTGCTGACGTATATGCAGCTTGGGATGCTAAAGCAAAAGGTTCTGCTTCTGAGTCTGCTTGGAATGAAACATTTGTTGCTTATGCTGCGAAATACCCAACAGAAGCTGCAGAACTTAAACGCCGTCTATCTGGTGATCTTCCTGCTGACTTTGCAGCACAAGCGGATGCTTACATTGCAGAAGTGAATGCTAAAGCAGAAACGATTGCTACACGTAAAGCAAGCCAAAATGCGATCCAAGCATTTGCACCATTACTTCCTGAAATTTTAGGTGGTTCTGCAGATTTAGCAGGCTCTAACCTTACACTTTGGAAAGGCGCTCAAGGCGTTCAAGACAATCCAGCAGGTAACTACGTACACTACGGCGTACGTGAATTTGGTATGACTGCGATTGCTAACGGTGTTGCGCTTCATGGTGGCTTCGTTCCTTACGTAGCTACATTCTTAATGTTTATGGAATATGCGCGTAATGCAGTACGTATGTCTGCATTAATGAAGCAACGTGTGATCCATGTATACACACATGACTCAATTGGTCTTGGTGAAGATGGTCCTACACATCAACCTGTAGAGCAAATTGCATCTTTACGTGGTACGCCTAACCTCAACACATGGCGCCCATGTGACACTGTAGAAGCTTCTATTTCTTGGAAATCTGCATTGTTACGTAGTGAAGGCCCAACAGCGTTAATTTTCTCTCGTCAAAATTTACCATTCCAAACACGTACAGCGGATCAAATTGCTGACGTGGCTAAAGGTGGTTATATCCTTGCGAAGGAAAAAGGCGAACTTAAAGCAATTATTATTGCAACTGGTTCAGAAGTATCATTGGCAATGGAAGCATACGCACAGCTCGAAGGTGTACGTGTAGTATCTATGCCATGTGCTGAAGAGTTTGTGAAGCAAGATGTAGCTTACCGTGAAGCAGTTCTTCCAGTAGCGATTCGTGCTCGTGTTGCTGTAGAAGCAGCACATGTTGACTACTGGTGGAAATTTGTTGGTCTAGATGGTCGCGTAATTGGTATGACAACTTACGGTGAATCTGCACCTGCAAAAGACTTGTACAAACACTTCGGTATCACTACTGATGCTGTTGTTGCGGCAGTTAAAGAAATCACTGCTTAATACCTGTTATTAAACAGTCTTTAAAAGACGCTCTCAATTGAGAGCGTCTTTTATTTTTGAACTTTACAGCAGGGCTGATTACATTGCTGTCAAAAGTTTACCCATACATAGGCAAAACGAAGAAGTGAGATAGAGATGAGTTTATATGAGCAAATCAGTGATGAGATCACTTTAATGGATGCAGGTGAGCAGAAATGGATTGGTCAAGACCTTCCATTAGAAGCCATGGTTGCAGTTGAGCTGTTGTTACAGGATATGGCTGAAGAAAAAATTATTAAGGTACGTCGTAAAAATCATGAAAAAACCACAGGTTTAAAACAGATTGATCGCATCTTGATTGAAAAGCTTTAAGTTTTGAATGCGGTGCTAAAAAAGCTTTGTTCTTTTAAGGAGAATAAAGCTTTTTTTATGTGCATATTTTGTTTATAAAAAACATAGAGCATTCAAAAGAGTAGATCGTGAGTACATTCAATATTCAGGTATTATCGTCGGCGGGCATTCAATATTCAGATTGGTTGCAACTTTGGCAAGGCTATCAACAATTTTATCAAGTACAGTTGACTGAGGAGCTCAGCCTAAATACTTGGCAGAAGTTAACTGATCCGAAGCAAGAACACATCTATGGCTTTGTGGCTTATTTAGACCATGAAGCAGTGGGCTTGGTGCATGTGATTGAACATGACAGCTGTTGGACCATACAACCCTATGCGTATTTACAAGATCTATTTGTGTTGAATGAGCAACGCGGTCAGGGAATTGCTAAAGCTTTGATTGAGCAGGTACATGCTTATACAAAGCAAAGACAATGTGATCGTGTGTATTGGTTAACCCATCAAGACAATGACGTTGCACAAAAGCTTTATGATCAGATTGCACGCAAAACAGGGTTTATTCAATATCGATTAAATTGAGTGGCCAGCTAAAAATGATTTTTAGTCTGACCATTTATCTACAGGGTGAATATCTTTAAATCGCACCAAACATTCATTTAATGTGGCTTAGATGTCGATGTGGATTTTATTCGCTTTTAGATTTTTCTGAAACTTTAAAGTTTTTTGCAGGATCGGCATCTTGTTGGATGGTCCATTCACCAGCAACACGGAAGGAAGATGCAGAAGAATAAGTGTCTTCCATGAATTGGAAATAAGTAATCAGGCCATCTTTGACAATTGCTTTAATTGAAAATGGTGAGGTGAAGGTGCGTTTTGCATATACGGATGTGCAGGTAAACTGCCCAAATACTGCCACTGTTTCACCTTCAGCGAGCATGTCGGTAATTTGAAAATCATCAATTTGCCAATAAGTCCCTAAATTTGCAAAAGTATAAATATAAACATCACGGCCTTGGTAAGAGCCAGCCCAAGGTTCAATTTGTTTTAGTTCAGGGTTACTAAAATTTAAAGAAACATAATCGGCATCTTCAGCGACCAGCTGTGCTGTTGCATCGGCTACCAGTTCTTTTGATGTGTTAAGTAAAAAGGCTAAAACGACATCTTTGGGTTGTTTTGTGCTTAAGGCTTTTTTAATTGCTTGTAAATTTTCTGACATAGGAAATCAACTTTATTTATTCAGGTAGTGAAATTATTTTAGTCATTATAGATAAGCAAAAAAGGGGCGATTGCAAGCAACAGTATCCTAAAATTAGGAAAATAAATGCTAAATATTTATTACTTATAAAGATTGTTGCATTTTTTTTAATTTGAAGTGTTTGAAAATGGTAAATCTGTGTTTTAGCTCAATGTGGCTATAGTCAAACAATAGCGCCAGCGGAATGCTGAAAATAGTCAATTTTTACAAATGTATCGTTCTAAACATGCAACAAAACGTTTTATCTTTAACAGTGTATTTTTAGCAGAACTGTATAAACTGATTTGTATTCTTAAGTGAGATAAAAACATGAACATCAAAGCATTAACAGTAGGTTTAGCACTTGCATCTGTTGCAACTTTTTCTATGGCGAAGCCTGTAGCATATCAAATTGATCCAACACATACGGCAACTGTATTTAATTGGAATCACTTTGGTTTTTCTACACCATCTGCAAACTTTAGTGATATTCAAGGTACGATTAACGTAGATAATGCAAAACCTGCAAATTCATCTGTAGATGTAACTATTCCATTGTCTAGCTTAAATACTAACGTGAAAGCTTTGGATGAACATTTAAAAACAGCGGATTTCTTTAATGCTGAAAAATATCCAAACATCACTTTTAAAAGTACGAAAGTACAAGCTTTAGGTAAAAACAAATACAAAATTACAGGTAACTTAACTGTTAAAGATGTGACTAAGCCTGTAGTGCTGGACGCTGTGTTAAATAAACAAGGCGTGCATCCTATGACAAAAGCTGAATCTATTGGTTTTAACGCAACTACTTCATTTAATCGCTCTGCCTTTGGTGTGGGTGCATACGTACCAAATGTAGGTGATCAAATTACTGTAAATATTACAACTGAAGCATCGGTAAAGAATTAATGCATTAAGATACAATAACTTGCTATGTTTTTATTAAAACGTAGCAAGTTGTTTTGTCTCCAACATCAGCACTTAAATGTGATAATTTAATTCAAATCATCAATAAAATTGGTATTATAAATACAATTCTGCACCAAATCTGCACCAAGAAAATGAAAATCCCAAAACCCATTCTGCGCGGTTCAAGCTGGCGAATCACAGTTACATATCAAAAGCAAAGATATTCAGCCACAAAAGATTCAGCGAAGGAATGTGAAGACTGGGCAACGCTGAAGTTACTTGAACTAAAAACAGGTCGTGCTAATTTAGAGAAAGGAATTAAGCCAAGTTTTCCATTTAAGCAATTATGCGAAAAATATTATGCTGAACGTGGTAGCAAGTTAAAGTCAGCTCATGTCATTCGAAACAAGCTGAATAATATAGATCGGATACTTGGAGACCTAGCGACAAAATCAATTCATGATTTTCAGCCTAACGATATTGCTCGTTGGCGAAATAATCGCGTTTTAGAAGTCAAGAGTAGTACTGCACTTCGTGAATTTGCTATGTTTTCTTCAATTTTTAGCTATGCTCAAAAAGAACTATTCATAATTGAAAACAATGTGTGGTCGACTGTAACCAAGCCTAATAAGGGTAAATCTAGAAATCAAAGAATTTACCCTGAGCAACAAGAGTGTCTTGTTAATGGTTTTAAGTGGGATACCACAACCACACCTGTGCGTGTTATGCACTATGTTTCGTGGTCAATGTTATTCGCCCTGGAGACAGCTATGCGCAAGGGTGAAATATTGGCAATGAGGAGGGCAGATATTAAGGATGGATTTGTACATCTCCCTATGACGAAAAATGGTGAATCCAGAAATGTACCATTATCTGTAGAGGCAAAAAGGCTTTTAGCTTTAATTCCTGACAATCAAGATGTCATTGTGCCAGTCAAAGAAAAGTCTTTTAGGCGGACGTTTTATCGTGTTCGCGGTGAAGTAGGATTGGACGAAATTAACTTTCATGACACCAGGCATGAAGCAATCACAAGAATGGTTAAATTTAGAAAACTCCCTGTTGAAATCTTGGCGAAAATAACAGGGCATAAGACAATTAGTATCTTGATCAATACGTACTACAACCCAGATGCACAGGATCTAGTAGAAATGTTTAATAGCACCGAGAGTTAATTAATTCTCGGTCTACCACGTTTATTTTTTTGGGTAAGTAGTGTGTGGGCGAACTTGGGATTGTAGAGCGACTTTCCGCCTGTACCTTGGTTTATGCTCACTAGCTTTGCTCGAATTGTACTAACGCTAAGATTATATTTCTCAGCTAATTGAGCAGCAGAAACCAACTCGATTTCTACCTCTTTTAATTCCTTAACAATCCCGCCTCCAATATTTTGACCAAGCATCACCTGAGGTGGAGTATCGCACTCAACTTTAATTAAGTATGAGGCCATTTAAGACACCTCCCTTAAACTTTTAACAATTTTATAAGGCAAATCATTTTCAGTAATTTTTTCACATACTAATTTATAAATTGCCTGCACTAATTCGGCGGAAAGCTCAGTAGTAAACCCAACATTTGAAACTGCATGCGATGTAAGCTCTTCTCGGAACTCTTCTAAAAGTTCGATTTCAGCAGGGGATAGGTCAGTCATTGGCTGGCTCCTCATCCAATTCACTTAAAGCATCATTTGGATCTGTTGCTGTTAATTCTATTTGAGCAAGGCATGCTAAATGCCACATGCTTTGCTCTGTTGGGTGTGTTGATTCATACAGATTTCCGTGTTGTGACCTAACGTGCGCATAACCAAGGTGCAGGTAAAATGCCTCAGCAAGATCATGGGTTTGATCAACAATTTGTTTTGCTGTTCTAGTCATTACCTTGCTCCTGTGCTTCGATCATGGTAGTTTCCAATACGGCTTTAGCGCCCAACTTAACCCCGTGATAAAACCCCTTATTCAAAGCATCTTTAAAATCTTTGGACTTGCCATCCCAGCCATAAATAACTTGGCACTCCTTAAAAAGGCCGAGTCCTTGGTTGTGTACTATGGCATCAGGGTGAACCTTTTTAACCAAAACAAATCCTTCAGGCACCGCTTGGGCTTTAGCATCCCATGCAGCACACCACGTCAACCAAGCCTCATGCCTTGGACTTGTAGGAGGATAGCGATGCCCAGTTAAGAGTTCATGTCTATCAAGTCGGCGTTTTAAGTCCTCATAGTCGCAATTACAATCGCGGGCATGAAACTTTTCAAAAGCTACTTGTTTCTGAATATCCATCACGCCACCTTTCTTCAAATTTTTAATAAGCACTTCTAAAATCTGCTCGCCGATCCGTTGGATCAATGGCATCGTGACTGAATTACCAGCTTGCATATACAAGTGACTATCTGCAATTTCAGGCATTTTAAATACATCCATTGAGTAGCCCTGAAACGCAAAGCACTCTTTTGGGGTCAGTTTGCGTATACCATAAGTATCACGGATTAATGGCACGTTATGACCGCCTGCACCCATATTTGCTGTTAAAGTCGGGCAAACATTACTTTTATTTTCGCGCACGTACTTTCTACGCCATTGAAAAACGGTATCCGTAGACTGTATTGCAGCATCTAAAGCTGGGTAATATTTGTGATCAGGTTGATAGTAATACTTTTGATCTACCTGCTCGGTTTCTAAAAAATCATGAATCGTCTTCGTTAATGGAATTACTTCAGGAAACTGAAACTCGGCATGATTAGGAACAAGTGCTTCATTAAACGCCACTATAAAAATACGTTCACGATTTTGAGGCACATTGGCATGCGTCATACTATTCAGAACTTGAAAATAAACGGCATAACCTATTTCTTTTAAAGTGTTTTTAATCACTTCAAAAGTGTTTCCTTTATCGTGAGAAACTAAATTTTTAACATTCTCTAAAAAAATAACATGAGGCTGGTGCTTTTTTGCGATATCCACAATATCAAAAAATAAGGTCCCGCGGGTTTCATTAAATCCCTTTTGATTGCCTGCAATGGAAAATGCTTGGCAGGGGAATCCACCACATAAAATGTCAAATTTTTCAGGAATTTTAGCTTTGGTTTCGTCTAAAGTGATGTCACCTTCAGGATATTCACCATAATTTTGAAAATATGTTTCTTTTGCATGTTGGTTCCACTCGCTTGAAAAAACACAGTGGCCATCGAGGTTTTCTAGCGCCATACGAAAACCACCAACGCCCGCAAACAAATCTATAAATTCGAATTTCACTAGGCCACCTCAACTTCACGTTTATTGCGGGCAAACAATGCGTATGCATCATCTTCACCAAAATGAATGTCAATTAAGAAGAAACCATTTGGTGCAATTGGATTCCATTTTGAAATGTCGCATGTATCCATCATAGCTTCCCAATCATCACTATTTACATGGCCTTCCATCCAAAAAGTCACAGTATCAATATTGAAATGACGCTTTAATTCATCCCAATCTTTTTGATCGATCCATTCAGCACCATCAAATTTTTCAGCTAAATATTTTGAGTATTCAGGATGTGTCCAGGTGCCCATTTCGTCGCGAATAATTTCAGCAGGTTCTAATTGTTTAGCTTCCATCACACCACCTTTATTTCTTCGTCAAGAAAAATTCAATGTATGCACTTAGCGAAAAGCAAAATACGCAAATAACACATAGAACAGCATTTGTTGTTGCAGGCTTATCAGCGTCAATAGCAAAAGCCGCACATACCCCAACCAACATAATCCAAAAAATCATTTCTATATTCCTTAAACTGGCCGCACCTAGTACGGCCATATCTGAATTAACCGAAAAGTTCCGATTCGCGTTTTTGTGCCGCCAAATTTAAGCGCTGTTTATCTTTATCTGACTGTTCTTCGAACTGTGGATCTGTATAGACAGCATTAATATCATCCTGATTTTTAGCAGACTCTATCTGCTTGATTGCACTATCAGTCCAAGTCAGATCAGGTACACCAGCGAACATATCTTGCTGATCCTCTAGGAACTTCTTGCGTAGCTGGTAAACATTGAGAACATCATTTAAATGATCTATTGTCATGTTTGGTTTGCTATCTCGGATCGTCTGCGCAATATCTGTCAACGCTTCAACTGTTTGTGCGCTTTCGATTGAGATCTTCAAACCGTTGGCAGTGCCTTTGCTTTTAATTTCATTGACTGCTGGCACTTGTACTTCTTGCTGAGCTGGCTGTTCCGCTGGCGTAAACTTTTGCTTGTCCTGCTGATATGCATCTTTTAAATAAGCCAAATGAGGTTCGGTTAAAATATCGTTAATAATGAATTGTTCATGAATTTCATTAAGCTCAGCAGCGCTTTGAGCTTTATTCATTTTCAGAATGTACTGCTTTTTTACGTCTGCAGATGTTGGTTTTTTGACTTGTACTTCTACAGTTGGTGGCGCTTGTTCAGCTACTGGTTCAGCTTTTTTTGCAGAAACAGTCTTTTCTGCTACATCATTTGATGTTGAATTTTGGTCATTTGCAGTAGCGCTTTTAACAACATTTTTCTGAATGTTTGCCAATGTTGTTGGTTCTTCTTGTGGCGCAGGCTCAGGCGTAACATCGATCATTGACTCAACTTCTTCATCTTGACTACGTAAACCCATAAGAAGATCAGGGGCATAGATACGGCCGAAGAATGATGCGGCACGGTAACGAAGCATTTGCTCAGGCATAGACTGCCATTTGCTTCCGTTCTTTTGATACCAACCTTCCTTAACTGCCATTTCCATAGTGATAGGAGTTGATTCAAGTCGTTCACCAGTAGCTTTTTCAATAACCCATGCAACGCATTTATAGTTTTTTACACGTGCAGTCTGGTTAGATTCAACTGGTTCTTTTTTACGTGTGTCTTTGTTAAAAATCCAATCAGTTACAGCATAAGGAATTTCAATTTCTTCATCGCCACCAGTGATGTCAAAACGTAAAGGGCTATAACGGCCACTGCTATTGATAGCCGCAATAATGAATTGGCTTGACCAGCTTGGACGACCATCAACTAAGTATAGATTTTGCATGATCATCATTGGATCTGCGCCTAAACGCTGTGCCATATTCAATGCGATGATGCAGTTAGACACACCATTCGGGTTATGTTCAGGCGTGTATAGCCATTTTTTAGCCTGCTGGTCATAACGGTCTTTAACCATGATTGTATTGCGGAATGCTTCGGGAATAATTGTACTATTTGCAAGACTCTCAGCCATGTGTGACATAGCTTGGAACCCACGATAAGTATTAAAGCTTGCTTCAACATCATCTGGTTTACGTTGAGTACGAAGTTGTTCAGTTGTCATTACTTGTGAAGTCATGGATATAATCCTTATATTTTGAAAATTAATTACTTACGAAATTTGCATGTAGAGAAAGCAGGGCAGAATTTTTCACTGCATAGCATTGATTTTGAGTTACCAAAGAACACGCCATTTTTTATGACTTTAGCGGCGTATTGGAGTAGCCCTGGTTCTTCCTCAGTGCCAAGTAAAACCTGAGCAGGAGATTCAATTTCACCAATGCCCACATGCTGACCTTTATCTGTTTTTGCCGTGGTTAGGCCATAAATTCGGGATGGGGCAGTTACTGGCTCTTGGAGTGCATGAGAGGCTAAAACTGTATAAATTCCCATTTGTGGGGTATGGCCAGAAGTTTTGACAACGCCATCATTTCCTACTGAGTTTTTACCTGTCTTAATGTCACCAATACCAAGCTCACCAGCTTCATTTTCATAAATTCGGTCAATAGTTCCAGTAAGCTCAATGCCTAGATCGGCAAGAATTAAGGACTCACAACGAACTTCAACACCGATAAATTTTTGAGTTGGTGCAATCTGAGTGATGTACTTTTGCATCAATGATTGGCCGATAGATTCAGCGCTGTTCTGATCCAAGTCAGTCCAATCAACTTCCTCATTCGGCTGCCAAATTTGGTGATGCAGAATTTCTTCACATTCTTCGGTTGAAACATCGTTACCGATTAGATTTTGATAATCCCATTGAGTAACCGCTTCATGAATCGCTGTACCGAGTCGAGTGCGCGCACCAGCTGGATTGCGCTTATTTAAAAGGTTCTTTGCTTCCCAGCGTGCAGGGCAGTCAAATAAATCACTTAAAGATGAAGCCCGTACTGAAACGATATTTTTTCGAGGTGTGACAAATGCGTTCATAAACTCAACCTCCAAATAGGCCAACTAGAACGAATGTAACGATCAACCAAAGCACAAGTGCAGTCGCAATGAAGATTGCAAAGTCTTTAGCATTAGCCCAAATAATTTCCCAGCGTGAAGTCTGCATTTCGGAAGCAGTAGGGTGTTGATATAGAACAGGCTTTGTATTGCTTTCGTTCTTTGTGAAAGCTGGCGTGTTGCTATGTGATGCGGTTTCTTTCATACTTATCTCGCTCTTTGAGTAAGCCTGCCAGTTGTCGAGACCGTTGCAGGCTTTTTTGTGGATACGAGATTTAGTTTATCAAAGGAAACTTTTAAGTCAACATAAAGTTTATTAAAGGAAACAAAATGTTTTTAACTAGGAAACTTTGTCATTTGATGGGCAAAATAAAACCCATCAACTTGATGGGTTTAGTTTCCTGTTTTATTTGTTTATTTAGTTAAATCTTCCCTAATACTCCATTTATTGGAATTGGGATTGAGTTCAGGATCTAGAATTGCGAGAACATGTCCGACTGCTTGTATATTTAGAATGTTAGTCTCCGTGGTACTTGTGAACCCCCAATAGACAATATTACCTAAATGTATTTTTTCAGATTTTTTATCGTTGAAACCAGTGACTATTTTAGTCCCATCTGAATCAGCCAATTCAATTAAAAATTGTTTTCCAGAATTGTCTTCAATTACATCCCGAACAATACCGAAACTCATAATACCTTGAAAAAAAGTAGCTTTGTTTGTTAAGCAGGCATGTTCAAAAGCTGATTGATTATTTTTAAAATGAATGTTCTTAGCTTCAGGCTTCTTTTTGTATTTAGCCAACACCCTAGCCACCAAAAAGAAAATAATAGCAGTACATATACTTACTAAAATAGATTCCATATCTTCCTCAATATTACCAACTTTCCAAACTAGATATTTGCCAAACCCAGCCGATAATCTCCAACTGTTGATCAATGACATCTTGTGCGCTTAAATGAATTTCAGGATATTCAACAGAATTATCTGAAACTATACGAATACCACCTAAAGGTAAGTTATATAAGCGTTTACAGTAAAATAGACCACCAAAACAAATAGCAAAAATTTTGCCATCTTTAATATTTTTTCTACCTAAATCAACATGGATTGTATCGCCATCTTTAATTGTAGGGTTCATAGAATCACCCATAGCCGTTGCTGCAACAGCATTTTCTTTTGTTATTGATAGATTTCGTAAAGTTGCTTTCGACATTCTTAGTTTGCGTGTTTCGTTTGCAATAGCTTCACTAATTAAGCCACCACCGCAAGCAAATGAAAAATCCTTAAAGAAGGGGATTTCAACTTCATCATCATCTAGTGGCGTATTGCTATCCCATGGTTCCACTTGTGTTAATTCGATAACAGAGTTTCCAGTCAAAAGCCAGTTTTCTGTGGTTTTTAAAACCTTTGAAAGTGCGGGCATAAATTCAGATCTAGGCACATTTGTTCCTGAAACCCACTTCGATACAGCCCCCTTGGTTGCACCAGTGGCCTCCATCAAATCAACTTGCTTGAGCTTTAGATCAGTCATTCTTTGAATTATTCGATCTCTAATTGAACTCATAAAAAAACACTCCGATGAATGTTTCCTATAGTAAACAAACGCATTGAAGAATGCGGAAACTTATGGTTTACTAATGGAAACTATTGGTTTATTGAGGTAAACATGACTGTTGATGATTTAAAGAACCATTTCGGTGTTGATAAAGATATTCAGCTTACTAAAACGGTTTTAGCGGTTACTCGCGGAACAATCAGCAAGTGGAGACACCGTGGCATTCCTTTGGATACACAGGCTCGTATTCAGATTTTGACGAAAAACAAGCTAAAAGCGGACTTGGGGTAATCCTATGTCAGAAAAACTTACTGAAAGCATCACCTTTAAATGTACGTATGAAGAAAAGCGGGATTTAGAAGCAATTGCTAAGTCAGACAACAAAACTTTATCTGAGCACGTTAGAAGTCTTGGCATATCGAATATCTCTGAAGTTCGGGAACGTATAAATCATCTCGCATCATTCATGCGTATGACCACAGATACCGTGGACACGCAAATTTTTGAATTGACGGCTGAACCACTGCAAAAAAGAACAGGCACAAAAAAGGCCCAGTTGCGCGAACAACTGAGCCTTTCTGCCGTTCATACCGAAATATAAACGAGGTAATTAACCAATGCCGAATTTAGCACATGCACTTTCCCAAACTCAAGGCGAAATAGTGCATTTTCCAAAAACAGGACAGAACGCAATGTCTAAAAAGGAAGAAGGGTTTACTCGACTACCTAATGTCTTGATTGACACACAGATCATGGCTGAATTGAACGACAAAGCGTTTAAGTGCCTGATGTTCATTATTCGTCAAACATTAGGTTTTGATCGTGAATCACATACGATCTCTATCACACAGTTTCAAAAGCATTGTGGGATAAAAAAAGAGGAGACAGTTGCTAGAGCAATTGCCGAATTAGAAGACACAAAGTTAATAAAAGTTGATCGCAAAAAAGGTTGCTTAAATAAGTATCTTCTAACTCTCAACCAGTACCACCAAACGGTAGTACCCCCATTAAAAGGGGGTAGCACCATTGAGGGGGGGGAGAGTACCACCCATGAACAGGGGGGGAGTACCCCTGTTGAGCAGGGGACTAATAAAGAAAACCTTAAAGAAAATTTAAATAAAGAAAAAAAGACCCTTCTTGTGGATAACTCTGAAAACGAAATGTTTGATGATTCTGTCAAATACCACGAGGGCGATAAAAAGCAGTACAGCCTAAGGGAACTAGCAAACGTCTACACAGTTCAAACCGATCTTGCTGAACAAGCAAAACGGATCGATCCAAAACTAGATGATGCAAAAATTCTGAGCGAGTTAAAAAACTTTGCCCAGTGGTCTACAAGCAGAGAAAAAACCACAGCGCAAGGCTGGATGAATTACTGGATCTACCGCATTCAAAAACTTGTAGCGCCTAAGGCTAAATCTCAAAAAACAACCAAAGCGAAAAGCAAAAGCTTGTCAGACGCTCAGATTAATTACTTCGTTTCAGAGCTTTGTAACTACAGCACATTCGCTTCTCTGTACTCAAACGTAGGCGAAACACAGAAGTCTTTTGAGGCTCGTATCAGCGCAAATCTCAGAAAACCTGAGTACGCAAAAACATACGGTCCATATCTAGCAGAGCTTGGCTTTGTAGTTGATCTAGGGCCAGAGCTATGAAAAACCAAATCAAACCCGACGATGCATCACACATTGAAACCGATGGCACGTATTGGAAAAACGAACAGGGTATTTGGATGTGGTGGCGTACTGGCTGGGGGTGGTGTCACTTCGTTGGGGTAGTAAACAAAAGACTATTGGATAAATTCACACCATTGTGAGGGTAAACATGACAAAACAACTGCGATGGAGTCAGCAACAGCTAGATGCACACCTAAAAGCACACAGAAATAGGGCAGAAAGCTCGCGTATGCGTCTTAAGGATGAAAATCAAGCAAAGGTAAGGAAAGCAAATAAAAGCGCTGTAAACGTCAATAAAGACTATTTGGAGCCATGCATACAAAATCAGGTTTTAAGCTGTGAAATTGCTACAACACCGCCAAGTGTAAATCACTATTGGGAACGTGCAGGCAAAGGGATGCGATTAAGCGACAAAGCAAGACAGTTTCACGCCGTAATTCGCATATTAATTCCTGCGCTAAGACTAACTTCAAGATTAAAAATGGAAGTGACTTTTCATTTTCCAACACATCAAAAGCGCGACATAGACAATCACTTGAAAGCAACGATCGACAGCTTAGTGAAATGCGGTTTTTGTGAAGACGATGAGCAATTTGATGAGCTACTTGTGAAGCGTGGAAACGTGATCAAAGGTGGTTTGATTCGATTAAAAGTTTGGGAGATGTGAGATGGTTGAAACGGTTGATTCTACAGTTTATGCACAGTCTCCTCGCGCGCGCGCGCGTTTCATTAATCAACGGACGAAGAGGAAGGTTAAAGAATTTCTTGTAAAGCAACGCGGTTATAAGCGTCCAGACTTCAATCGAATGATCTTGGATCTGTGTGCACACTGCGGTTGGACGCATGAAAAGATCGCAGATGTGTTGCCAGTTGCAAATGCTTCAACCGTGTCCGAATGGGCGCGGGGAGGAAAGCCGAACTTTGAGAACGGCGAGGCTTTCATTGAACTTTGGAAGATGGAAACAGGTATCGATATTGTGCCACGTGAAGGCGAATGGATGACCTACAAATACACTGTAGGCCAGCTGGACATATTCGATGATGGTGGGTTGTGTGATCAAGTTATAAGTGAGTTGGAAGCGGCATCAAAAAAGCCCTTGGGGTAAGGGCTCTATTATTGGATTATTTTTTATCTAGTCTTGGATGTTGATCAACATAAAGCTCATATCTATCATCCATTAGTTTTGCATCATAAATTTTAACATTGGTTTTATTTGTTTTATTAAACAATGAAATTGAGTCTTTTAATAATTTATATTTATTAGTAGATCTAAACTTAGTTCCTGTGATTACACTTGATAAAATAGAAGGATTGTATTTGATCAATAGGGAGTCATTCTCATCTCCAAATGCTCGGTATTCATTTTCATAGAACCAACAGTCAGATTTTCTCAGTAGAGCTTTTTCGATAATATCGTAGTTGATATTGCTTTTATTAGATTCACTAAAATTTTTTAGTTGAGTAAGGCTCATTTGAATAATGGGGAATGTATTGTTATATGAGACAGGAATGGGGCATAACTTTTCAGAAAAATCTTTAGAGATTTTAAACTCCAGCATTAAACCTTTATGGTGATCTGCATAATGAGACCACATCAATATATTTAATGGATTAGAATTAAAGCAGGTTATTGGAACTTTCTTTCGTAGAGTATGTATTTCTTGATTTAGTAATAATGTGTGCATTTCTTTAAATTTTTTAATAATAAATTTCCTTGAAAGTTGCCATTCTGCATTGTTCACTGATTTACCAGTTATACTTTCAAATTCATCTTTTGTTAGATTATCTAAATTTGATAACTCCAATTTGAATAAACAATCATAAGGGTCATTAAAGTTACAAGCGTAATTATACTTTAATTCAGTATTTTTAAAGATTCCGAATACTAAGTTATCAGCATCAATAGATATATGCTTATAAAAATAAAAGTATTTATCATCCTGAATAATATGGTCTGCACTATATTTTTCTAGAAAAAATTCGGGAATATGTTCGTTATTCATAAATGCTTATATTGTAAAGTTCAAAACACGAGTACGTTATATTAACTTCTAATTTTACACAACAAACCGCAACACAACACCCCGCACATTAACCCTATCAACCAAAGATAGGGTTTTTTTATGGCTACCGCTCCGCGTCGCGCAACAAAAGTACCAGGTGCAACAACTCCTACAGAAACTACAACAGCTCAAAATGCAGAAGATGCCTTGGAAGCGATTTTAGGCACAGCAGAAACTCCTAATGCAGATGCTAAAGATCAAACGCAAACCGAAGCTGGTTTAGATCCAATGCCTGCAGAGACGGAAGAAAGTTCAAACACCTCCGAATATGCCCAATTAATTGCCAATCAACAGACCATCCTTGAAGGTCAAATTCGCATTGAAAACAAAATTGATCAACTACTTAAAGCTGGCGGTGTAGATACACCTAAAAAAATGCGCTGGGTTCAGGGTAAGCATGGTCTTGAATACAAGGAATCAAAATAATGTGTGGTGGATCTGTAGGGAAAGTAATTGGCTCTGTAACTGATGCTATTGGTCTTACAGATACTAAGGCGGCTAGCAAAGGTTATGACGCTCAGGCGGCAGAAGCACAGGCTAAGCGTGATGCTCAAACGGCAGCGAATGAGGAAACTCAAGCACGTAAAAAGCGTAAAGCATCAACAGTTTTATCTTCGGTAGACGATGATAAGAAAGGCACATTAGGTGGCTAATATGAATGATCTGGCAAACCGTATTTGTAAGCGTTTAGGTGAGCTACGTGCAGAACGTGCCAAATATGAACCACATTGGACTGAGTGTTATAAGTACGGTGCGCCTGAACGTCAGCAAAGCTTTAGCGGTGGAGGTGGGCTTGCTGGTATTAGGGAAAAGCAACGTGCTGACTTATTGGACTCAACAGCGTCTGAAGCAGTTTTAAAAATCGTTGCCACTTTAATTGCTGGCACAACTCCTGCAAATGCACAGTGGTTTAAAGCTGTACCTGACGGCGTAGACGATCCTGCGGTATTGACTGATGGTGAGCATTGGCTTGAGCAAGTATGCCAGTTTATTTTTAGAAATATTCATGGTGCAAATTTCGATAGTGAAAACTTCGACCAGATGGTGGACTTCGTTGTTGCAGGATGGTCTGTACTTTATGAAGATATCGACCGCAAGAAAGGTGGCGGTTATGTATTTCAATCATGGCCTATTGGTGAATGCTTCATTGCATCAACTCGTCAAGACAATATTGTTGACACAATCTACCGAGAGTACAGCTTAACAGCGAGTCAGATCATTACTGAGTTTGGTGAAAACAAAGCAAGTCAGCGTGTGCGAGATGCGTTTGAGAAAACACCAGATCAATCTTTTAAGTTAATCCACGTTATTGAGCCACGTAAGGTCAAGAACACTTCAAGCAACCCAGTTCTACTGCCAAGAAATATGCCTTTCGCTTCGTATCATGTTGAAGTCGATGCAAAGAATATTCTTAAAGAGTCTGGTTATAACGAGTTCCCTTGTGCCGTACCTCGTTTTAGAAAGATACCCGGCAGTGTTTACGGCATTGGTCTGATGTCTACGGCATTGCCTGAGGCTAAAGCAGCAAACTCATTAATGCGCGATACGTTACGAAGTGCAGAGATTGATGTACTTGGGTTTTGGATTGCTGAAGATGATGGGGTTTTAAATCCAAGAACTGTGCGTATTGGCGGTGGCAAAATTGTCACAGCTAATAAAGTGGATTCAATGAAGCGCTTAGATAGCGGGAAGGGCTTTCAGGTCGCTGATGCTTTGCTTGGGCGTATACAAGATTCAATCAAACGTAAACTTATGGCTGACGGTATGGATTCGCCGTACAACCAGCCAATGACTGCTGCTGAAACTTACATGCGTTTAGACATGATCCGTCAACAGATTGGACCACTATATGGCCGCGCACAAGCAGAGATGCTGATCCCAATTTTAGAACGCTCATTCGGTTTGGCATATCGCTCAAAGATCCTCGGTGAGGCACCAGAAGAGCTACAAGGACGTAATACATCTTTTAAATTTACATCCCCGTTGGCACGTACCCAGCAATTAGAAGATGTCGGATCTATTGAGCGCTTTATGGCCTCTATGAGCCCTATTGCTGAGCTAGATCCTAATGCTTTAGACAATATTAATACTGATGCAATTCCACAAGTTTTAGCACAGCGTCTTGGTGTGCCTACTTCTATTTTACGCACTGAAGATCAGTTGAATGCTTACCGTCAGAAAAAGGCTCAAGCACAACAAGCACAACAGGCACAAGAACAGCAAGCGATAGTAGCTCAGCAGATGACTGGTGCAGTTGCGCAAGGCTTGGGCAAGGGATTGGAAGCAGAAATGACAAGTGAGGTGATGCAGTGATTATAGGTTTTGCAGTAATGAGCATCCTTGCATTGATTGCATGTGCATTCCTTTATGCCAAGGAAGCTCAAGTAAAGGACTTAAGCAAACAGCTGTTTGATGAAAAAGGTGTTAGTAGCCATCTACGCAATGAAAAACATCATGAGTGGGAGCGTGCTGAAACTTTTCAGCAAGAAATCATTGCGCATAAACAAGAGATTGCAGATATCAAAGCTACGTTTAAAAACTCTAATGATGACGGTGACTTTGGGAAAGTCATTCATTGGACAAATCAAATGGCTACATCTCAGACCTACTACTTAACTTTTGTTGTAGATCCGAATGGCCGAAAAATTATGAATGACTTCGAAAATAGATTTAAGCGCAGTTTATTCACGAATGATGAGCGTGAAACTTGTCGCCGTATAGGGCAATCAGAAGTATTTGATTTTATTTCAAACCGAATTAGCAATGCGCAATCACCAAATTATAGCGAACAGCTTGAAATAGCATATTTAACAGGACAATTGGAGAGCAATTATGACTGAGCAAACCACAGCACCAGCAACTACAGAAACTCAAACTACAGAGCAAACACAGGTTGCAAACCCTAATGTTACTACTGAAGCAGTAGCAACAGATACGGCGACGACAACACCAGTGGAGCAAACTGCTGAAAAGTCTGAACCACCAGCTGTGCCCGAAAGTGCGGATGCTTATGAAATTGCAATTGATGGTTTTGATGCTAGTGCATTCAAGTCGGAAAATCCCGATGTGTTTGCAAAATTTCATGAGCATGGCTTTACCAATGATCAGGCAAAAGCCGCTATTCAACTTTGGGATGATTATCAGCAAGTCAATATGGAGTCGTTGCAGGGCGAGTGGGGTGATGACTTCAATTTAAATGTAAATCTTGCAAAGCAGGGTATTGAAGCATTGGGTTTTAAGGCTAGCGATATGGATTCACCAACTGGTGCAATTAAGTTGGCGGCCGCTATTGGCAAATATATTCAAGAAGATATGCCCCCTTCAAACACTCAACAAACCGCAGGCGGTGATATTGAATCATTGATGTTGTCAGAAGCATACAGTGATGCCAATCATCCTGATCACAAATCAGTAGCGGCGCGTGTAAGCCAATATTTTAAGAAGCAATACCCAGATAATTAAGGGGCAAGAGAATGTCACAAGACTTCGCAACAAATAATGAGATGATTACGGCGGCTTTTAAGCGCGAATTTCATACCGCATTCGAAACAAAGGCACGCACAACCGAATCAGCTTTACAGGTAATGTGTGCGGATCGTGGTGCTATTGGTGGTTCATCGTTCACAGTCAATGATCTTGGCGATGTGAAAATGAAAGAAATGACTACGCGTTTTCAGGATACTGATTGGTCAGTTCCTGAGGCTGGTACGCGTTTAGCAACAATGAAAGATTACGGTTTATTTGTACCGATTGAACCGCGTGATGAGCCAAAGCTTTCTGCAAATCCGACCAGTGAATATATGCAGGCATGTTTGTCCGCTGAATATGATGAACGTGACCGCACTATTATCAAGTCGCTAGGTGCCAGCGTATTGCGCCGTACAACAGATACAGAAGACTGGACTCCTTTGGCACTTCCATCGACTCAAATTATCGGTGCGAGTGCAACACCGATGAATAAAGCGAAAATTGTTAAAGCTCGTACTTTATTCCGCAAAAATAAAATGGATCGTTTACCACTTTACATGATCTATAACTCTGAAATTTTAGAGCAAATTCTTGTAGATGATGAGCTGACACGTTGGGATCGTGAAACTATTCAAAACATTATGGATGGTGAAATCGCTAAAAAGTGGGCTGGATTCATTTGGTTGCCGTATGAAGAGCTTCCAGACGGTGCAGGCGGTGCTACAGAGGGTCGAACCTTTGCAACAGCTAAAGGCTGTACTCATTTTGGCCGTAATGTAATTTCAAACTTTGATATTGCAGTTCGTCCAGATAAATCAAACGTGAAGCAGATTGGCGGTATTACATCTTACGGTGCAGCACGAAGCTTAGAAGAGAAAGTAGTTCAAATCGACTTCCTTCGTTAATCAGTTTAGCCCAGCATCTTGAGCAATGGTGCTGGGTTCGATACTCAACAAAACGCATTCTTAAAGCCCTCAAGCTAATTAAAACTTGAGGGCTTTTTTATGACTACAACAAAAGTATCTATCTGTAATGCTGCGCTCAGCATGATTGGTGACAGCAGTATTTCTAGCTTTGACGAAGACACAGCACGTGCAGAACGTTGCCGCAGTATCTATGACCAGCAACGTAAAGCTGTTTTGCGGGATCATCCTTGGTCTTGTGCTAAGCGCCGTACTATTCTCGCACCAATTTCAACTCATCCATCATTTGGCTTTACTCATGCATTTCGTTTGCCTGCAGATTATCTACGGATTGTTTCCGCAAATATGGAGCAGTATGAAATAGAGAATCGGCATATTTTGGCAAATACAAATCAGATCAATCTTGAATATATTTTTGATAATGACAATGAAGAAACATGGGATTCAATGCTTGTTGAAGCAATGTCACTCAAAATGGCCTCACGCTTATGTAAGCCTTTAACAGGAAGTGATGCCGCTGGACAGTCAGCATTAGATGAATATGAGCGCCTGATCCGCAAAGCGCGCAATGTGAATGCACAAGAGCGACCATCTGAAAATATGGTTTATGCAGAGTCATCATACATTGGGAGTCGTTACTAATGCGCCAGTGGTTGCTGAAAAACAATTTAAGTAGCGGTGAATTAAGCCCTTTACTTTATACACGCACGGACGTTCAGCAGTATGCGAACGGTGCAAAGTCGCTATTTAACGCCTTGCCGTTGGTTGAAGGTGGTGCAAAGCGTCGCCCTGGTACTCGCTATCGTGGTACGTTTAATGGGGCTATTCGTTTAATTCCCTTTATTCCAAATTCTGAAAACTCTTATCTTCTTATTCTAGGTTTAAGCACAATCAGTGTATTTGATCCGCGTTTGCAAGAAGTGATATGGACAGCTACAACGCCGTATTCGACAGTAAGCATGATCAATGAGATTCAAGTCGCTCACACTCGATACCGCATGTACTTTGTGCAAGGCAATACACCAGTACGGCGTTTAGTGTGTAGCGCAGATTTTTCAAATTGGAGTTTTGAAGAGTTTATCTTTTCAGTTGCGCCGACAGATGAGATCGGCACTTCACCCAACGTGGCGCTTACACCTTCGGGCATAGAAGTAGGTAAAACGATTAATCTCACGGCCACAGCATTCCCAGAATGGAATGATACTGAGCAGTACTTAGCAGGCGATCGTGTAATTTATTTAGGGCAAACTTGGCGTGCAGTTACAGATAATAAAGGCTCAACACCGTCTGCAGAGGTAGAGAATCCCAAATGGGAAACAGTGACAGCAGGGGCACTATCAGTTTTTACAACAGCTGATATTGGGGCTGTTGTTTCAATCAATAGTGGCCAAGTTAAGATTACTTCTATTAGTTCACCTACAGTTGCAAAAGGCGATGTGCTTGTAAAACTCACAGCGGATATACAAGCCATTGCAAAGTCATGGACTTTAAACTCACTGGCATTTACTGCATCAACTGGTTACCCGCGCACGGTGACTTTCTTTAAACAGCGCTTAGTATTTGGCAACACTAAAACAAGCCCTAATCAGCTTTGGTTTTCAGCCATTGGAAGTGACTCAGATTTTTTAGAGTCTACTGAGGATGCGGATGCGTTCAGCATTGCATCATCATCTGCGCAATCAGACAACATTCTGCATTTAGCTCAGCGAGGCGGTGTAGTCGCACTTACAGGTGGTTCAGAGTTTCTGATTACTTCATCAGGGCCAATGACACCAGCATCAGCGCAAATAGAGCAGCATACGTCCTATGGTGCGCAAAAAGACGTACGTCCGTGTATGGTCGGCAGTGAGTTGCTATTTGTTCAGCGTGGTGGTGAACGTCTGCGCGCATTATCGTACCGATATGAGGTGGACGGCCTTGTATCTCCTGAATTATCAGCGATAGCTCCACACATTCCGCAAATGCATGGCGGTATCAAAGAAATTACTTATCAGCAAACGCCCGACTCAATTGTATGGATCGTGCTGAATGACGGCAAGATGGCCAGTATTACACTTAACCGTGATCAAGAGATGAATGCCTGGGCACAACATGACTTTGGCGGTAATGTGAAATCAGTATGTAGTTTGCCTAGAACAACAGGTAGTGATCAGTGCTATTTGATTGTTCAGCGTGGGGCACATCACTTTTTAGAAGAGCTCAGCTATGAAGCAATGTGTGATTGCGAAATACAGTATGAGTTGATGATGTTTACTGATGTTGTTGAAACACTAAATAACCAGCATGTGGCGTGGGTCAATGATGATGGGTATTGGTATGCGGAACGGAAAAATGCGGAGCACGATAGTCAAATTAAGTGGCTTGGTCAGTTATTTACTTTAAAAATTGAACTGTTGCCACCTGATTATTCAAGTGTTCCGAGCACTGCAATGTTTCATAAGATCAATGTCCACAATATCGTACTTTGGATGAATCACTCAATCGGTGGTTATGTTGAATCAAGAGAGCTGAAACACAAAAAGATCAATGGCGATGCGTTTAAAAACCTACCGTTTACTGGTTATGTGGAAGAGCCCTTGGCTGGTTGGTGTTCGTTGCATGAGCTTAATCTAAAGCTAACACACGACAAACCGCTACCATTTCACGTGCAGTCTATTTCTATGTTGGTATCAATCAATGAGAAATAAAATGCAAGTACGTTTAGCGGTGCAATCAGAATTAAATACGATTTTAGATCTTTGTAAAAATCTAATACATGAGTCACCTGTATTCAGCAAACAACGTTT
Organism: Acinetobacter sp. SwsAc6; assembly: GCF_013391565.1. Taxonomy (NCBI): domain Bacteria; kingdom Pseudomonadati; phylum Pseudomonadota; class Gammaproteobacteria; order Moraxellales; family Moraxellaceae; genus Acinetobacter; species Acinetobacter sp. SwsAc6. Next base: position 169,896 of record NZ_JACAXE010000002.1, on the reverse strand, counting down.
TAACGAGCGAACTACAACTGCCTTCATTAATCATCAAATCAATCATGATTCAGTACTGGTTGTCTTGGATGAATATGAAAATATTATTGGTGCGGCAATTTGTGCAACCTGCATAGATTGGCGCACTGGTGATCGTTTAGCCATTGAACAAGGAATCTATGTTTTACCAGAGTACCGCAATACCAAAGCAGGCATTTTGCTTGTAAGAGGATTTAAGGAATGGGCTGTTGGTCATGAAGCTGACCGTATCCAAATCGGCACTATGTCAGGAATTGAATCTGAGCGTGTTGTAAAGCTTTATGAGCATTTAGGTTTTGAGCTGGTCGGTTATTCATTGGAGCAGGAGATTTAATATGTGTGGTGGTGGAGCAGTAGGAAATATTTTTAGTGGCATTGGCAACATTACAGGCGGACTGCAGGCAGACGCGGAAGCCAAAGGTAATGCAAAAACAGTGCTTTCAATTGCTCAGTCAGAAGCAGAAAAGTTGCGTAGACAAGGTAAGTCAAATGCGTCATCTGCACGTGCAGCAGCTGCTGAAAATGGGCTTGATGTGGATCAAGGTGCAGCTGCAATGCTTCAAGATGAGCATATAGGTGATGCAGAATATAATGCATCAATGACTGTTGCTGAGGCTGGTCATAATGCTTCAAATATTCGACGTGCTGGTAAAATGCAACGCAATAACTATGGCATGAAAGCTACGAGTAATTTCATTGGTGCTGGGGCATCTATTGCGGGGTGGAAATAATGTTAATCCCTCGTTCACAAGGTCAACGTCAAGCAGGTAATGTATCGTTAAGTCAGCACGTTCCATCAACAGGCTTGCAGGATATCGGTCAAGCCATTGGCGGGGTTATGCAGGCACGTGATGAAAAACAACAGGAGCAGGAACTCACAGCCAAACGCTTAGAGCTGATGAATAACAAGCGTGAAGCTGAAGAGGCAAAGCTTAAACTTGATGATGTTCTTACGACTGAAATGGCTGATAAAGTCACTGTTCTAAAAAATGATGTATCCAATGGCGCAAAGACAGCAGAAAATGCGCGTTTAGAAATGCAAGATTGGTCAAAGGTGCGCTATTCGGAAATTCAAAACGAATTACCCGGACACGCACAAAAACAGCTTCAAGAATATTGGCAATCAAGTACAGGAAATCAGACACAGGGTTTCATGGCTTTACAGCTTCGTGCAGATACGCAGAAAGATTCTGCGCTTGCTGACCGTGCCACAGAGATTGCCACGCGCTATGACCGTAAGCAGGGCGCTGAATATCTCGAATCATTCCTGGTTAATTCCAATCTTTCCGAACCTGAAAAGATGGTGCGCCGTAACGCATACCAAGCAACACGTGATCAATTGGATATTGATGACCGCATTACGACAGCGCTGGAAGGTAAAGACACTCAATCATTGCAAGCTATACTGGCAGACTTAAATTCCAATAAGTTCGGCTATTTAGACGGTAAGCAGATCCAGCAGAATAAAGACCGTGTAGCAAGTCGAATTGAGGCATTGAATACGCAATTGAAAGCCGAAGAAAATAAACGCGTTTCGGAGGCTGGTAAGTACTTAAATGAATACAAAAGCAATGTACTGACAGGCCGTGCCCAAGATTCAGATTATGAGGCCAATGTGGGACAGTTGGTGGCTGGAACAGAACATGAAGCAGAGTTTAAATTTCTGAAACAACAGTCTTTGAACTTCCAAAAATTTGCTAATAAATCTACATCTGAGCAATTGTCTTTAATCAATGCGCAGAAAGCTAAGATGAAAAATTCACCCTCTGCAAATGCTTCAGAAGAAGAAAAAATACTAAGTACCTATGAAGGCATGTACAGAGAAAAGTTGGACACGATTAAGCGAAATCCTAATCAAGCTGTTTCAGAAGCTGGTTTAAAAGTGCATAGCCTTAGTGGTGACTTGCTTAAGGCAAATCCTGCTAAATTTATCAGTGGCGCTATTGAAAATGGATCTAGCCAGCTTGCGCTACGTGATCCAAATATCAAAGTGAAGCCAATTTCAGAAGAGGATTTACCAGAAGCAAAACAGGCTTTTGATAAGCTTTCAGTGAATGAAAAACTCAATTTTATTGGTGGTCTTATTCAGCAGAGCAAGGGCATTCAAAACGGTGCAACTTTATGGGGTGCAACTTTAGGCCAGCTGGGTGCTGGAAATCAAAATTATATTGCTGCTGGACTGGCAAAAATGAACGGCTATGGCAGTACTGCAGGCAGACCACTGGCAACGTCAATCATCAATGGCACGCAGATCCTAAAAAACAAGCAGCTGGTTATGCCTAAAGATGCTGAGTTGAAAGCTGCATTTAATGCGTATGTAGGAAATACGGTTACAGGTACAACGTCAAACAACCTATATAACGTATTCCGTGCCGTTTATGCAGATACGATGGAAGCGCGCAATTTGCAACATTCCAAAGCGGATGAACTACCTAATGCAGAAGTACTTAAATTTGCTTTAGCATCAGCAACAGGCGGTGTACATCAGCAAAATGGATCATTCACAAACTATGCAGGCGGGAAGTTGAAAGACTGGAAAGTCTCTATGCCTTATGGCATGACGGATGATGCTTTTGAAAACCGACTAGATGCTGGATATAGCGCGATTTCTTCCAGCACAGGTATCAGTGAATCAGAATTAAAAACGCTTCGCCTGCGCCAATCATCATCAAGAACTAAAAGCGGTGAGCTGCAATACGATTTGTTAGATGAGCGTGGAAAGCCACTAGTCGTTAAAGGTGTTGCATGGCGTATTAAAATGAATGGAGTAACCCGCTAATGGCTTGGATTAATGAAATTGATGACGGTGAACAGCAGTCCATTAATGAAATGAATGCTAAAGGCTTAGGGAAAGCGCCGAAGCAAAAAAAAGAAGTTGGTTTATTTGATGGCGCAGCATCGGCAATACCGCGCGGAGCTCTAGCTGGTGCCGTTAAGGTTGTAGATACGGTAGCAAAGCCTTTTGAACGTGTGGCTGATCATGTTGGCTACTCTATAAGCGATACTTTAGACGGCGGTCTTGATGGTGCGCTTGATGTACGTAAGCCTGCATTTTCAGATATTCATGAGGAAAAAAATAAAGATCGTCGTGACAAATTGGTGATGGAAGTTGAGCAGTTGCAAGACGCGCAGAACTCAGGTTTTGTGGGGAATATGCTTTTTGGTATTTCTGATGTTGCTACACGTGCTTTAGCTGGTGGTGCGGTTGCTGGCCCATGGGGCGCTGCAGCACTTTCAGGTGTTTCAGAAACCAATTACAGCAGAGAGGATCTGATTCATAAGGGTGTCGATGAGAATACTGCAACCAAAACAGCATTAATTGATGGTGGTGTAGCGGCCGTATCTACGGTATTGCCGTTGTCTTATGGATTCAAAGGCGTTGGCGGTGTTGTTAAAGATGCTGCCTTATCTATTGGTGGAGCTACAGCCTTATCACAAGGTGGGCAAGCCGTAAGCGGTGAACTATTAAAATCAGAAGGTTATGACAAGCAGGCAAAAAAATACGAGGTCACGGGTGAAACTGTAGCAACGGATCTGCTACTGAATACATTATTCTTTGGTGCCGCACGTGGTGCTGGCCACTATCTCAATCGTACTCCTGAGCAGATTGAAGCTGACACAACAAAACAGCAGGCAGCCTTGGTTTTAAATGAATTGGAATATGATGAAATTTCAGCGCCAGTACAGCCAAGCAACGCCGTACAAGCCAATAATCATTTAAAGAATTTGGATAGTGCAACCGATGATATTCGTGCTGGTCGTCCTGTTCGCGTACAGCATCCTGTTGCTGGTGAAGAGAAGCAAAAGCCAGTTAATTATGAAGCCATGCCTATACCTACAAATGCCAAAGCAATTGCTCGTAAAGCGCAACAAGAGGGCATTAATCCTTCTGTAGCACTGACTATTAGCCATATTGAGACAGGCGGCAAGTTTGACCACACAGCAAAGAATCCAACGTCAACCGCGCATGGCTTATTTCAGGTATTAGATAAAACTTGGAAAGGGCAAGGTGGTGGTGATCGAAACAATGTGGATGAGCAAATCAAGCAGGGCCTCAAACATATCAAGAATGCCAATGCATCAATGCGTAAAAGTTTGGGCCGTGAACCTGTGGCGCATGAACAGTATTTAGGGCATTTACTTGGGCCAACTGGCGCAAGCAATGTATTAAGGGCTGATCCAAATACACCGCTGATTGATGTGGTGCGTAAATACGACTCTAAGAATGCAGATGCCATTGTAAACAATAACGGCATGGCTGGTTTGACTGTGGGACAGGCTATAACTAAATGGCAAGGCAAGTGGAATCAGTTAAGTGCACGCTATGGAGGCAACGGCACAAGTACTGCAATTGGCATGAATGGTTCAAGCTATGACATGGCTTATGAAGTTAAGAGTCTAGGCGATCTGATTGCATCAAACGATTTAGCGTATGGCGTAAATCCACTATATCCTGGCGAACTTCAACCACGTGACCGTACACGTGAAGCATCACGTCAGCAGATTGAAAACATGGCAAATGACTTGCGACCTGAATTATTGGGTGAATCAAGCATGTTGTCCAATGGTGCCCCAATTATCGGCATGGACAATGTCGTTGAATCAGGTAATGGGCGAACTTTAGCAATTACACGCGCTTATGAAGATGGTAAGGCCGAAGCTTATAATTCATTTGTGAATGATTATGCTGCTCAGCGTGGCTGGGATATTTCAGGTATAGACCGTCCTGTTTTAGTCCGTACGCGCTTAACAGATACAGACCGCGTACAGTTTTCACGTTTAGCGAATGAGGCTGATGTGGCGCAATTCAGTGCATCTGAACGTGCAGTAACAGATATAGATCGTTTGCCTGATTCATCACTTCTTAAAATTAATAACGATGGCACGTTAAATATTGACGGCTCTATGGACTTTGTACGCGGATTTGTTGACCAGTTACCGCAGTCTGAACGATCAGCTGCAATCATGCCTGATGGCCGTTTAAGCCAAGAAGGTAAGCGCCGTATTGAGTCTGCATTGGTTCAGCGTGCTTATGGTGATTCCAATCTTGTTACGAGGCTGGCAGAGGCACTGGACGATCATAGTAAGACCGTTTTAAATGCTTTGCTTCGAATGGCCCCGCAACTGGCGCAACTAGGCGATTTGGTAAAGCAAGGCGGTCGGCATCAAAACACAATTGCTCAAGACTTGGCGCAGGCAGCGCAAAAGCTCAGTGATTTAAAGGCCAACGGTCAAACCGTACCTGACTATTTAAATCAAAATCAGCTCATCGATGACGGTTTAAGTGATGGTGCAAAGCAGTTCTTAAACGTATTCGATACTAATAAACGCAGTGCTAAAGGTATTTCTGAAAATATTCAGTCTGAGATTGATCGGATCGAGGGTATGGGTGATCCGCGCCAAGGCTCATTATTTGGTGATGGTCCTGAAGAATCAGCGGCATTGGATGTGATTTTAAGAAATCCTGATATGCCATTTCCAAACGGGAAAATTGATAGTGATGGTAATCCTGAAATGTACACAGTGAAAGAATATTGGGCTGAACTTGAAGCCGAAGCAAAGCAGGCGCAACAAGACACTTTAGCTGCACAAACTGCGATTAGTTGTGCTTTACAGTTTGGGGAATAAATCGTTTAATAAGTAAACGTGCTTATGCAAAAATACTTAAAACTTGAGGGCTTACAAGTGAGTAAAAAATTATTGGGGTATGTGTTAATTCATCCGACAAAGGAGGATTTTGTAATTGGCATCAATGATAATGAAATGATGGTCACTACACTTTATGATGCTCGGCCTGATAATGCCAAGCGCTTTAAAGACTTTAAAGCAATAGAGAAATTTGTTTCACCCTTGGAAGATTTTCTACTGGATGTTGCAAAACTTTATGATACAGGTAAGCAATATGCTGTTGAATACGAGACATCTATCTCAAGTCATCCTATAAAGCAGGATGAATAACCCAACAAACAAGTCTTAAAAAAATGCTCAGATGCTAAAAACATTTGAGCATTTTTTATGAAAGACCAATGTAAAGCAGCCGTAGCGAAAGCATTAGGCAAAGACTCACTGAATCAGCAAGAAGCCACAGATATTGAAAATCGTATTAAAGATGCGATGAAATCTGTAGCACGCAAAGATATTGATGCTTGGCGCAATTTATCCGATGCAGAAAAGCTCACCAAGGCAGGTGAGTTTGTTGCGCAGGATATTCAAGACCAGCTCAAACGCAAGCACGCCATTGCAGCGCGTGACATCCTCACACAGAATAAAAATCTTACTGCTTTAGATCATCCAACCTTAAGTTCCAGTGAAGTTGTAGACCGCATTGTTGCACCGCATGGCGATATGTCAGGCATTCAATCAATTGATTCAAAAGCACGTGCAACGGCATCAATCTACCGTGGTGAATTGGTGGACTTCTACACGAACATAAAAGGCGGTACAGGTGTATTCACTGATAAAGAATTAGTGCAAAAAATTGTGCGTGAGCGATTTAATGACAACACAGGCGACCCGCTAGCCAAGAAGATAAGCGACAAAATGGGTGAAGTGTTTGAAGGTATGCGCCAGCGCTTCAACCGTTCAGGCGGTGATATTGGCAAGCTGGATGATTGGGGATTACCCCAGACACATGACCTTGCCAAAATAGTTAAGGCTGGCAAAGAAGCATGGGTAAATAAAGCTGAAAAGCTGATTGATACTTCAAAATATGTGCATGAGGATGGCTCATTTTATTCGCAACAACAGATACGTGAATTGCTTGAATACTCATACGATACGCTTAGCAGTAATGGTGCAAACAAAACCGAAGTAGGTCGTCAGTCTTTTGGTGGTAATTCAAAGGTTACATCACGTCACAGTGAAAGCCGTGTACTTCATTTCAAAGATGCTGATGCTTGGCTTGAGTATCAGGCCGATTTCGGCGGCATGCCGTTTGTAGACTTGGTTGAAGCTCACATTAACGGCCTATCTAAAGATATTGCGCTGGTTGAAAATTTAGGCAGTAATCCAAAAAGTGCTATGCGCATTTTAATGGATGCTGCGGAGCAAAAAGATTGGTTAAAAGGTATTGATGCAAGTACTACAGGAAAGTCACGTAAACGCGCACAGACGATGTTTGATGAGTTTACAGGGGCGAATACACCTGAAAGTGAAGTGTTGGCTAATTTGGGCTTAGCGTATCGATCTATGAATGTGGCAAGCATGTTGGGAGGTACAACGCTTTCGTCTATCACTGATCAGGCCATGATTAAGAAGACTGCTTCTATTCATGGCATTGCCTACCGTAAAACATTTGGTGAACTTATTTCCCAATTGAACCCAAAGAATGCGGAAGATCGATATACAGCTCATTCGCTTGGCCTAGCCACAGAAGAAATGCTCGGCAGTATTGCGCGCTGGTCAGATGATGGCCTTACTTCTGTAAGTGGCAAAAGCCAAAAGCTTGCACGTGTATCAAGTGCCATTGCATCACAGGTTATGCGTGTGTCAGGACTGAATGCTTTAACTGCAGCAAGCAAAGTCGGTTTTACCAAAATGTTGATGGAGAAATATGGACGTTTAAGCCGCGACAAGGCATGGTCGGATCTTAGTGAAATGGATCGTGAGCTGATGTCTAAAACAGGACTCAGTGAACGTGTGTGGGAAGTAATGCGCTTGGCTGAGCCAGTTGTCGATCGCAAAGGCAACCAACTTATGTCTGCACGCTCTATATATGAAATTCCAAACGAACAATTAACAGCATTTGGTGACCCGCAAAGAGTAAAAGATGAAATAGCCTCCAGCTTTCAAGCGCATTTGCTTGATGAGCAAGGTATGGCAGTTGTAGAGGCTGGATTGCGTGAACGTACATGGATGAGTGCGGGGCAAAAGAAAGGAACAGCTATGGGCGAAATCCTAAAAGGAATGCTGCAATTTAAATCATTCCCTGCAGCTTTTCTAATGCGTCACGGCAGTCGTGCAATGTCATTTGAAAAAGGGACATCAAAAGCAGCCTATGGCGCGTCAATATTTGCTATGACAACTTTGCTTGGTGCGCTGGTTGTTCAGTTGAAAGAACTGGCAAACGGCAATGATCCGCAGACAGTTTGGGATGAGAACGATCCACAAAAGAGCATTAACTTTTTAACGCGCTCAGCAGTCCAAGGCGGCGGCCTTTCCATTCTTGGTGACATACTTGTGGCCGGTACAGATACCAGCGGGCGCAGTTCTACAGACTTTATGGTTGGGCCATTGGGTTCGGATGCGAAAGCGGTGCTTGGCTTAACTGTCGGCAATTTCACGCAGTATTATGAGGGCAAGGATACCAATGCCGCCAATGAAGCTTTTAAATTGTTAAAAGGCAAAATCCCTGCACAAAACTTGTGGTACACCAAAGCTGCTGCAAATCGAATGATATTTGATGAAATGCAGGATATAGTTGCACCGGGTTACCGTGAAAAATTGCTGAGAAAAGCTGAGCGTGAACATGATCGCACACGGTTTTGGGGTGATGATATAGGCGATATTCAAGCGCCTGATTTTGACCGTATGATTGAATAAAAAAAGGACTGCAGATGCAACTTTTACCTTATTACAATAATTTACTTCCACCTATTGCATGAAATTTTTAATTATTCAATAATACCGTCAGAAACTGACGGTGTATATATGGAACAACCCGACAATATAATAATGTTTTCAGATCTCTCAGAAGCGGTTGCTAAATCGAAGTTGAGAGAGATTGCGAAAGATTCTAGTAAGGTTTTCCTTACAGATCATGTTCGCAAACGTATGAAACAACGAAAAATAACCCTACCCCAAATACTTTGTTGTATGGAGCACGGTCAGTTTGATGAAGGTCCTTATAGAGAAACTAATGGATCTTGGAAAATGAAATTATCTGTAGTTTCTGCAGGTGATGTCATTAGTGCAGTCGTGGCTTTGGACTACGATGATATAACTCAGGACCACTGTATTGTGGTTACTGTAATTAGAGGTTAATTATGTACCATTACACCGAAAGCGGTTTACGCGATGTTTGGTTGGAGAATGGTTACATCGAAAAAGATACAGCGTATGGAAAAGTTGTTTCTTTTGTAGATGTAGAAGGCTTGCATCGTGTGATTGGACTTAACTTAGTTACTCACAAGCCTCGTTTATCAGGTGCTGAAGTTCGCTTTTTGCGAAAAGAAATGAACCTATCACAAAGCGGGTTAGCTGAAATTTTAGGTGTTTCAGAGTCAAGTATTAGGGCTTGGGAAACACATCGGTCTAAAATTCCTAAACCGAGCGATCGCTTGTTAAGGGTTTTATATAAAGGCAGTGTTGAAAAAGGTAGTGATATCAGAAACATGCTAGATAAAATAGCCCATCTTGATCGCCAAAAAAGCGAGACTAAAGCTAGTTTTTCACATCAAAAACAAGGTGGTTGGTCAGAGCAATTGGTTGCATAAAGGGTTCAAATAAAAAAAGCCACTTAGTGTGGCTTTTTTATTGTATTGAAGTTTGATTGAACACACCCAACAAACCGCTATTTAAGCCCTTGTATATATGGATTATATGCGAGGGCTTTTTTTATGACGATTGAAAAGAAACCAGGTCACTTAAAACCTGAAACCAAAGAGAAATTAAAACTCTGTTTAGAAATGGCGGGAACAGATACTGTTGATTTGATCACGGAAGCTTACGGCAAAGATATATTCGAAAAAGAAGGGCGCGGGGATAAGGTTTGGCTCTATAAGGGAGCTAAAGAAGCATTGTCATGTATGGAGAAACTAAAGCGCATTCTGAATGATGATGAACTTACACGTGGCAATACAGATGAGCGTTCTATCACGCCTGAGCAACAGGCAGCACAGCTTCTTGAAAGTGTGGCCAAGAAATTAGAAGAGCGTAAACAACGCCCGAGTTGATTGTGATTAAAGTCAGCTTTGCTGCGTTCTACCTAGTTTATGCCGAGGTCATGAATTGGGTAGTGCCTGATTTTCATTTAGACGTCTGTGATTTTCTAGAGGACTACGGCGCGCTTGGCCTTTTAATGATGCCGCGTGGTCATGGGAAATCTACAATTCTAGACGTTTATAACGCATGGAAGTTGTATTGCAGTCCTGATCATTTAATCTTGCATCAAGGAGCGACAGATCCTGATGCTTATAAGGTTAGTCGAGGTACTGAGCAAGTATTAGAACGTCATCCACTCTGCCAAATATTTAATATTAAAAAGGCGCGCGGTGAAACACAGAAGTGGTGGGTGTCAGGTTCTACTGATGTGCGGCATGGTTCTATTCATGCACGAGGCATCCTATCAAACGTGACTGGTGCACGTGCTAATGAAATCCAAAATGATGACGTAGAAGTTCCGAGTAACATTGGTACACCGGAGGCACGTGAAAAGTTGCTGTACCGCCTATCTGAACAAACACATATTTTAATACCAGGAGGGCAAAAGCTTTTTGTCGGTACGCCGCATACACACGACTCCTTGTACACGCGAATTCAAAAGCTCGGCGCTAAGTGCCTTATTCTAAAAATGTTTGAAAAAGAGAAGCGTTTTGAACAAGTCATAGAGGCAATTACAGACTACAAGCCAGTCTATATTTTTAGCGGAATTGGTACTAATTCCAAACTTTTAAAAGAAGGTACTGATTACTGTGTTGAGCAAAAAGGCAATATTTATCTTATTACTTTTGATGAGTCACACTATCTTATTGATGTTTACAGTGAAGCATTGTGGCCTGAGCGATTCACTCCGCAAATCATGGAAGAACGTCGCCGTGAATGCCGAACAATCAATGAATGGGACTCGCAATACCAGCTGCATGCCAAACCTGTAGGTAATGTCCGTCTTGATCCTGACAAGATGATTCCTTATGAAATAGAGCCAGTATTAAAACGTGCTAATGGTCAGCACATAATGTTACTTGGTGAGCGCCAAATTGTAGGTATTACAATGCGGTGGGATCCATCCAGCGGTAAATTGAAATCAGATATTTCCTCTGTTGCTTTGGTGTTGCACGATGATTTTGGGGTGAAGTACTGGCATAGATCTGTAGCACTCACTGGTGATGTAGTCACACACGATGCACACGGCAATATCATCGGCGGTCAAGTTTGGCAGCTATGCGATCTGATTAAAGACTTCTATGTTACAAGCATCACCATTGAAACTAATGGTATAGGTAACTTTGCACCAGCAGCATTAAAAGGTGCACTAAAAGCTCGCCGTATACGTTGCGGTGTAAAAGAGATTCATAGCACAGGCGCTAAAAATAAACGCATTCTAGAGGCACTAGAAGGTCCATTAGTGTCAGGTCTATTATGGGTGCATACGTCTGTCATTGATACACCAGAAGAAGGTGAGAATAGCTCTAGACAGTACAAGAACATGCGTATGTTTAATCCTGCAGTTACTGAGCAACCTGATGATGATTTAGATTCACTTGCAGGAGCAGTTACAGATTCACCTGAACGTGTCGGGAAAATACACAGACAAAACGAGGTCAATGAGTCGCCTAATTGGAGATCAGACGGTGGTGTTGTTGAAGCTGCCTTGGATTTTGAGCATTAGGGTGAACTCATGGCTGTATCAGAGCAAACGCCATATACTGAATATACTGCGAATGGCACTACCACAAGCTTTGCATTGGAATTTTATTGTGAGAAGAAAGAGCATTTAATTGTACTGGTTGATGATATAGAGCCCACTGTAGGCACATGGTCTTTAGTAAATGGGGCTGTAGTATTTGAGACAGCACCAGCGAATGGGAAAATTATTACGATTCAGCGTAATACACCGTTTAGCCGAAATACAGATTATCAATCCTATAACAACTCATTCCGTCCACCTGCAGTAAATAAAGACTTTGACTGGATCTGGTTAAAGCTTCAGGAGTTAGGGGTAGCTGACTGGATTTTAAGTAATCGTATTAATGCACTGAAAAACTATGTGGATGATCGAGATGATGAGCTAAAAGCCTATCTCATGGAAGAGATTCGCAAGCAGGGTGTAGCTCTGGATCAGCTTGATGAATACTACAATTATTTGATGGAGCGACTGGCTCAGATTGCAGTAGATAAAGGATGGGATGCCTTATTTGTTGTTGACGCAAGTAGGGAAACACAGCAACAAGTCAACTACAATGGCGGTTCTAAGTGGCATTCTCGCGTTGGCGGGTATCAGTTGAATGAACGTGTCGTTCTAGCTAATGGCGACATCGTAAAAAGTACCATTGATGGTAATGTGAATAATCCGAATGTGGATATGACAGATTGGAAAATCAGCAATGGAACTATTGATTTCTATGATTTTTCTGATCTTAGATCGTACAAAGGCGGCGGTATTGTTTGTTATGTTGCAAAAGGCGGAATCGCGGGCCATTTTTTACTGTCCAGCGACACTACAACAGCGGACAATAACGGCACTGTGATCGTCGATGCTAAAAATCGCAGGTGGAAACGGTCATTTGATGGTTCTTATCAAATTAAATGGTTTGATGTGAAACCTGATTCTACAGAAAACAGTACAACCAAAATCAACAATGCAATTGACTTTATTTCAAATTTACCAGTGCCAGAAAATGGTAATGTGTTAGAGTTTGATTCAGGAATTTATTACGCAAACTTAGTGGCAAAACCGCGTGTTAGATTTCATGGCAAGGGAATTAATACTACAATTATCAAAGCTGTAGCAAACTCTACAACACCTGTGGTCTATGCTGATGCAAACATTGCATTTTTCGGTTGGCGAGATATTTCATTCGATGGAAATAAACAAAATGGTGCGACAGGTAAAGGGATATTTTTAGATCATGCACAAAGCGGAAACATAACAGCTAGTAAAATTACTGATAAGTCGGCAACTGGGGGTGCTCCGTATCGCTATAACACATCGTCAAATTTCTCTGTATCAAACTGTAAAGACAATGGCATCCACATCGGGACAGGAACATACGGAAATTATGCAATCATGTGGAGTGATTTTCACTCTGTTTATAATGACGGGCACGGTTTTTATAATAGCTCTACTGATAACTTATTTTACTCATTTTATGCAGAACGGAACGGATTATGCGGTTTATATAATGTCGGTGCTAATAATAAATTCATCGGTGTAAAAACAATCTGGAATGGTGTTAAAAATGTAGATTCAGCAGGAACATACAGCATTGCAAATCGGTGCGATTTGATTGCGGTAGAGTCGCAAGACAACTTTTGCAACGGTATGATTATCGGCGGTGATGACTGTGCATACGATGCACTTATTGATTGTAATGGTTACTCACCGGTGGGTGGCTCTAATGTTTCATCTCGTGTTAGTATTGGTCTCGATGTTCGATCTGGAGCTAGACAGCGTATTAGAGCACGTATTACAAACTATAAAGGTGGTCGATTGGGTGATGGATACTACGCTCTTGAGTATCCCTACAAAATTGACAGCGAAAGCTCTTTTGATGAGTTTGATGTAACAGTTTCAAATGCATGCACAAATAAACCGCCTGTTGGAGCAATCACTCCATCAAGCTTAAGTTCCCCTGTTGTGTCAAATCGCAACTCATCTGTAGTAGATGGCAGCATAACATACACTAAAGATCAACCTGTAATTATTCAGAATCAAGGTCTTCAAATTAATCCATCTGAGTCTGTTGAAATTGTCGGTAGTGTAAAAATTGGCTCTATGTTGTCTTATGCTTTTGAATTTGAGTACAAGTCAAGCTCATATTCAGCACCGCGATTGATTAAATCAAAAGATGGAAAATTTATAATCTATTTAATCAAAACAGGTGCTACAGATGCGCCTTACGTACAAACAACTATAAATGTCGGCGGGACAGACTTTTCAGCAGTTTTTAAAGGTATGGGGCTCGATGCGTTTGATGTTGCTGATATTCGTGACGGGTTACAGGTTCTTGTGAAGGGTAACTTAACATTGACTGGATCAAGACTTGTGCGAGATGAGTCCGTATGCTTTATTGACGCAAATGGATTGATCAAAAATATCCAACGTAGGCAATTATTGGGTTGCACCGAGACTGTTTTTGGCGATTTTAGTGGGTTTGTTGTGTCTGAAGATGCATTGCAGTCGTGGCAGGGTAAAGTTCGCGGATTTGCTTTTTTTGGTGGTAAGGAAGGTCAAAGTGTTGATCTTGGGCAGTACGTGTCAAGTAGCGCTGTAAGCAAATATCGTGACTGCGGTGGCATTTATGCTGATTTTCTTGATTATAATACGAGCAAGTTAATTAATGACCCTCGCTTAAATACTCCAACACCAAGCGAATCTTATCGAGGAATGCGATTGCAAAAATTAGGTGGAGCAGGTGTTGCGGATATTGATCAAGTCTGTGCAAAAAGTGCTGACAATTTGTACACTTGGAAGTCAGTATATTAGTGCACCAATTATTAAGGGGGAATAAATGAACTTCATAGATCAGTTCTATTTGTTCCTAATTTATTTGAGTTTAGATGTAAATTAAAGCCCTTCGGGGCTTTTCTATTACCCCCCCTAAAAGTGCTACTATAAGAAAAACTTATATCGGGGTTAGACCTGAAGTGTATATCAGGGCTAATTATTGATAATGGGTCACAAGTATCACGTGTGTTACGTGCCGTAAATATTGCAGACGGAGTGAATGTACCGGAGGATTTAAAAGCTTATCTTTAATAATTTTAAGGTTTAAACCGAAGTATAACCCGACAAAACACCACAAGCCCTAGCGCCTAATAAGCCTAGGGCTTTTTTAATGTCAAGAAATCAGGGGTAAGCAGTGAATGAACCAAGTACTGCATTGTGGAAAAAATTAAACGAAGTAGCTGAAAAGCTACAGAAAGTTTCAGAACAGCTGATTGAAACCAACGCGATTAATAAAGGTTATCACGCTGCACTTGATCAGCAACGAGAAAAGATTGAAGCGCTTGAGCAGCAAAATCACATTAACCAAGGCGCTATTTCAATGTTGCGTTGGGGGATGGGGTTTGTTTTGAGCGTAGCGCTAACAGGTGGTGCATGGACGATTAATTCAATTAACCAACTCAAACAAGACGTAGCTGTAATTCAGAGCCATAGAGAGGGCAACAAATGAAATTTACATCAGATGATCCATTGAAATATTTATCAGTGAAGTGGCCTTTATGGGGTGCTTTTATTTTAGGTTTACTACCTACTGTTTTACAGCAAGGTATGGATACGCAAGTGATCCCAGCTGAATACCACGCAATACTGTTATCAGTAGTATTGCCGATTTTGAGCTATTTCGGCAAAAAGAAATACCAGCCTGAATTGCATCCTGAGCCAACACTATTAGGCTTTGCCAGTATGCCTGCTGATTCAATTACTTTTGAAGAGGCATTCCGCCGTTTAATTGGACATGAAGGTGGGTACAGCAACGATAAGCGAGATCCGGGCAACTGGACAGGTGGCAAGGTTGGGATCGGCACATTGAAAGGTACGAAGTTTGGCTTAGCAGCCAATACTTATCCCAATTTGGATATTAAAAACATCACATTTGCCCAAGCAAAAGAGATCTATAAAAAAGATTGGTGGGATAAACTCGGCGGCCATGGCCTGCATTCTGCTGTAACTTTTCAACTCTGGGACTTTGCGATTAATGCTGGCAAAAAACGGGCAATCATTGAACTACAGCAAGTTGCAGGTGTGACTGCTGATGGAGTTATTGGCCCCAAAACAATTGAAGCAGTGAATGCTTTGGATTTGAATGATGTCTTACTTTCATTGACAGCTGAGCGCTTAAAGTTCTACACATCACTTTCAACGTGGCCAACGTACGGCAAAGGTTGGACGAATCGTGTAGCGGATAATTTGAAATATGCTGCGCAGGATAACTAAGTTTATGTTATTTTAATGCAAGTAATTCAACCGACTAATTAGAAATAATAAGTCGGTTTTCTGCTTTTTTAAATTGTGGATAAAAATAATAAAACACCAAAAATGCACCAATAGAATATATGTTATTGGTTTTTAATATTAAAATTAATCTACCAAATGTAGGTGACAAAATTACTGTAAACATTACAACTGAAGCTTCTGTACCTGCTGCAAAATAAAGCTTGATGTAAATGCCTCATTACAGCGTCTGAGCATTAAAAAGCACCTCATTATAGAGGTGCTTTTTTTATTGATTTAGGGGATGTTTAGCTTAATCACGATTTAAAATAAGCATGCAACCAAAGCTAATAAATATTCCGCCAGTAATGCCATCAATTTTCTGACTTATTTTTTGATAGTAATGATTAATTTTAGATGTAGAAAACAAGACTGCAACTAATGCAAACCACAATAAGCTTTCAAAAAAGATTAATGCCAGTACAGAGCTTTGTTGAAGTAGTGTGGCGTCAGTATTAATTGCAAGGGCAAATACACTGCTAAAGTACACCAAAGCTTTGGGATTGGCCATGTTGGTTAAAAAGCCTTGTAGAAGCAGTTTTTTACGTGATTTTAGGGTATTTGTTGGGGTGTGTTGTGTAGATGTGGTTGTTGCTGGTTTAAATGCTGACTTTAATAATTGATAGCCTAAGTAACAGAGATAAATTCCCCCGCAGACCATGAGCACTTGTTGAAGCCAGCCTATTTTTTGAAATAAATAATGTAAACCACTCACCGCGCAAATGGACCAAACCAGAATACTTAAAGCAATACCGAGCGCAGCACAAAGAGCATGTGATCGTGATTGACGAATAGCACTTTGCGTGACAAAGAAAAAATCAGGCCCAGGACTCATTAATGCAAATAGATGAATAAGGGCAATACTAATGAGCGCAGTCATGGTTGTTCGTCTTATGATTTAAGGTTGTTGAAGTTATAGGCGCTTTAAGAAGAAAAATAAAGTATTTGTTGAATTGCGTTATGCTGAAGTTGCAATTTTAGAAGTCGAGCATCATATTCTTGCTCCACCTATAAAAGGTGAAGACAAGACTAAATTTAAAACAAGACTAAGTTGAAGCGTGATATCTGAATTAGAGCGATTAAGTATTCGGATTGAGTGCTTGAAGCCATTGGCTAAATATACGACTTGCAATAACTTCTAACTGTGGCGCGTGAGCAATATTCTCTTGGCGTAGTGCAGGAATATTGATTTTGGCCTGAGTTAATTCGGCAGTATGACCAATCAGCCATTTTTCTAAGCTGTTACTGAGTACTTCCAAATGAAACTGTAATGCTAAAATTTGTGAGCCAACTGCAAAGGCTTGGTTTGGGTAAAGTTCAGAACTTGCAAGCAAAGTTGCCTGTGGGGGTAAGTCAAACGTATCACCATGCCAATGTAATACGGGCTGATGGGCTAAGGGTGCTAAGAGATTATTTTCAGTAGGATGGATGGAGAGTGTAGACCAGCCGATTTCTTTGCTATGTCCCGCATATACTTTTGCACCCAAAGCATGTGCAATTAACTGAGCACCTAAACAAATCCCTAAAGTAGGTAGATTTTTTTCCAAACGAACTTTGAGTAAGTCTATTTCTTGTTGTAAGAAAGGATAATTCTCAGTTTCGTATACACCAATAGGACCACCTAAAATAATGGTTAGGCCTTCATGTTCTAGTGCTTTACGTAGGTCATCTACACCTGCTTCAAAATAACGTACGCGATAACCCAATTGATAGCAGACGTCTTCAAAACTACCGAGGTCTTCAAAGGCAAGGTGTTGGATGGCATAAATAGTGTCTGAAAATACGTTACTCATGGTGTTATCTACATGAATAGGAGAGGTGAATAATGTAACGTGCTCGGCTAAAAATAAAAAGTGTAAGCATCTATGTATGTGTGATTTTATGTATGACGAATGCATTATGTCGTGAAGGAGTTGCACTGACTTGAAAAATGGCACAATTTTTATAGGGTTTTACAAATATTAAAAATTAAGCACAAGTGTATATGTATTTTAAATACATGAAGTGGCGAAAAAGTATACTTTTGATGTCAAACAAGCGAATTGGAATTAAAATTGCAACTGTTAATATGAACGCATAATTTCATATCTTAAGATTGACTTAAGGTGAATTAATAAATATATGAATAGTATAATAAAACCTAGAGAAAATAGTATGCGAAGAGAGGTTGAGCAGAATCGCGATGCGAGCTTGTTGCATGCGATTCATAAAATTTTATTAAAGGATTGGGATCCGCTTGGTATTGGATCACGACCTGCTATGCGTGATGAATACGACGAATTCTTACCTAAAATTTTTATGCTCATAAAGTCTGAGGTGAGTGAATCAGAAATTTTTGAATATTTGTGGCGTTTAGAAACAGTTGTTATGGAAAAGCGTGGTAATAAAGCACATACAGCACGCATTGCATCTTTACTCAAGCATATTAAAATTGATCCTTAACTGATTTTTATTTATCACTATATATTTTCAACTATTGTCCTATCCTATAAAAAAACCGGCATATCAAATGCCGGTTTTTTTATAGGTTTAAATATGATAAGGATTAGAATTTTTTCTCTACAGTTAGCATATAGCTTGGAATAGATTCATTTAAACGTGCTTGATATAAGCTACCGTCACTTACTTTCACTAAGCGTTCTTTATAATCTGTGCTAAAGATATTACGTGCATTTAATGAAGCTGACCAGTTGTTATCAAAACGCTTAGTAAAGCTTAAGTCTACCTTGACCCGTTCATTACGGGTACGGTTGTAGTTTTCTGCATTACTGCTGTTATTCAGTAGGCGTGTGTACTCAGGTGTGTAGTTGAGGTTTAAGCTACTAGAAACTCGCCAAGGTTGATAGTTATACGAAACACCTGTACTTGCCGTATAGGGCGCAACATCACTGGCTAAGCGTTTGGCACCATTTTCCTCTTCAATTTCGGCACGAACAGTTGATAATTGTGCATTTAACATGAATGAATGCCCATTATCAGTTTGTTTAAGCGCGTAACGACCTGCAAGTTCAACGCCGTATGTGGTTGCATTGTTTTGGTTGGTTGGGCGTTGTACAAAACGGCAACTAGGATCATTTGCTGTTGTACATACACCGCCTTGCGCATTTTCACTACGAATACTATTTTCAATATAGTCACTAATTTGACGATAGTAGGCCGTTAAATTCACACCACCTGCGGGCGTGTTGTAACCCAGGGTGGTTTCGTAAGCACTGATTTTTTCTGGACGTAAGAGTGGGTTACCACCTTGGTCAGGATTATTTAATGAGCCAGCATCAGCATCAGTAGAGACAGAAACAGTCGGCATTAATTGCTCAGCTCTTGGGCTACGGAAAGCTTGGCTTAAATTGGTTTGTAAAGACCATTGCTCCGTGAAGTCAAAGCGATGTGCAAGTACGGGGCTAAGGTTTTGGTCGCTGTAACTTACTAAGCCAGAACGATTAATCCATTCTTGGCGTGCGCCTAAAGTAAGGGTTTGGCGATCCGTAAACTTCCAACTACCTTCTGCATAAAGTGCGTAGCGCTGTTCGTCTAGGGTTTGTGCAATATTGCTGTCAAGCTCACTGCTTCGAAGGTCCGTACCAAATTTAATTTGCTTGGTTTCATTAAATTTACGTACACCATCATAAGCCAAACCATATTCATTGATTTGCTCATCTATGTAGCTTTGGCGTTTGCTTGAGCGCGTCGACTCAGTCTCATTTTGCTGTTCTATAGATAGGCGGATTTTGTCTGAATCACCTTTATCTTTGCGTTCATAGCGGGTGTTTAAACGAATACTGTCGTTTTTATCATTTTGAATTTGGTCTTGAGCATTACCTTCGCTTTCATTGTTACGATAGAACAATTCAGCAACCAGTTTCTGTTGATCATCAATTTGGTATTCGCCACGCGGTGCAAGCATTTGTGAGCTACGGTTGGTCGTGCGTGTTTGCGTTGTGGTTGTACCTGTTGCATTGGTTGTTTTGCTTACAGAGGTTGTGTCATTCCATGAACTATTTGCAGATAAGCTATACATCCAAGGATCTGTACGGCCATCCATTTGAATGCCAATATTTTTACGTTCTTCTTCTTCTTTGCCTTTTGCCTTGGCTAAACCATATCCCGCACGAACAGAGCCACTGATACGGGTGTCATTTAATGGCTGTTTTAAAATAATATTAATCACTGCAGAGCTAGCAACAGAGGCTTGAGCTACGCTTGGCTGTTTCACAATTTCAATGCGGTCAATCATGTCGGGTGTGATGCTGTCGACCACAGACATACCGCCACGTGGGCCACCTTGTACAGGCTCACCATTAATTAAAAATACAGGTGCACCGCCACCACGGAAACGCATACTGCCATTACCACCCCGTGGGCCTTGACCTGGGCTTGGCAGTTGGAAACCTGCAGCACGACGCAAGGCATCATTCACACTTTGGTCGCCAAACTTTTCCATTTCTTCACGGCTAATCACTGTTTTTGCAACAGCACTAATATCTGGGTCTTTGACCACAGCTGGTGCTTTTGCTACTTGAAAGGTCATGGTGGACAGCGTTTGCACAGGAGTAGGCGGTGCAGGCGTTGGCATCGTTTCTGTAGCCCAAAGTGCTGGAGAGACTGCAAAAAGTGCGCAGCTGAGCGCACTGTATTTAAATGATGTTGGCATGCATTTCATTATTGGATATACCAAATGTAATTTTGCGTAAGAGTAGCTGAAAACTGTGGAGAAAAATGGAGGAAATTGAATTTTAGGCGACAGAATGCATAAAAAAATTCACTCATAAAATCCATACAAATCTTAAGGATATGAAGTCTAAAAATACTGAACACGTATTTCGATTTATGGTCTTTAGCTCAAATGCATTGGCGCCGTAAAGGGTTTAGTAATGGATTCACAGCATGGCTGAATTGAAGCTGAAATTTAGGGTGGAGATATAAGTATTCAATTTTACATCTTGCTAAACCGTTGCTGATTTATAAGGTATATACAACGAACCAAAAAAAGTTCGCAGAATTAGTCACTATTTTTTCTGTGAAAACTTTATGAAAAATAGTGCTTAGGTTAAGATGAGCCATCATTTCGTAGAAGCATTTTGAAAAGCTATGCAACCTTTTGTTCTATATAACTCAGAGCAACGTAAAAAAGTTGAATTTGTACCTCGTAAAGAAGGTCACATCGATATGTATGTATGCGGCATGACTGTATACGACTATTGTCATATCGGTCACGCTCGGGTGATGGTTGCATTTGACTATATTATTCGCTTTTTGCGCAGTCAGGGATGGAATGTAAAATACGTACGTAACATTACCGATATTGACGACAAAATTATTAAGCGTGCCAATGAAAATGGCGAAAGTATTACGGCGCTAACTGATCGCTTTATTCAAGCAATGAATGAAGATGCAGAAAACCTAGGCTGTTTACACCCAGATGAAGCACCACGTGCGACAGATTACATTGACCAAATGCAAAATATGATTGGTAATTTGGTTGATAAAGGTACAGCGTATCCATCTGCAAATGGCGATGTATATTTTGAAGTTGAAAAATTTGCCAAATATGGTCGTTTATCTGGTCGTAAGCTTGAAGATATGCAAGCGGGTGCATCTGAGCGTGTTGATGTAGAAGTTGAGAAAAAGCATCCGTTTGACTTTGTACTTTGGAAACATGCCAAAGAAAATGAACCTTCTTGGGCATCACCTTGGGGCAATGGTCGTCCGGGTTGGCATATTGAATGTTCGGCAATGTCGACTTGCTGCTTAGGTAACCATTTTGACATTCATGGTGGCGGTTCTGACCTAACTTTCCCACATCATGAAAATGAAATTGCACAATCAGAAGCATCTACAGGTGAACAGTATGTAAACTACTGGATGCATGTAGGTTTTATTAATGTCGATGGCGAGAAAATGTCGAAGTCATTGGGTAACTTCTTCACTATTCGTGATGTGATGGATAAGTTCCATCCTGAAGTTATTCGCTACTTTATTGTGTCTTCACACTACCGTAGTCCTGTGAATTTCTCAGACTTTGCACTTAAAGAAGCCAAAACTACGCTGACACGTTTCTACCATTCATTTAAAGCATATCAAGCGCTGTATGGCGATAAACTGGTTGAAACTTTAGATGAAGCACTGGTGGAGCGTTTTAATGCTGCCATGCGTGATGACTTTAATACAGCAGAAGCGATTGCGGTATTGTTTGAAATTAACAAAGCCTTGAATACTGCTGTAAAAGAAGAAAATGCATCTCAAGCAGAAATCTACTATGCAACTTTACGTCATTTGACTAATGTGTTGGGGCTAGTACAGTACAATGTAGATGAGTTTTTAAAGTCTGATATTGGCCAAGAAGCATTAGGTTTGTCTGAAGAGCAAATTGCAGATTTAATTCAACAACGTGTTGATGCGAAAAAGGCAAAAGAATTTGCGCGTGCAGATGAAATTCGTCAATCTTTGCTAGATCAAGGGGTTGTATTGGAAGATACACGCCAAGGTACAGTATGGCGTCGTGCTGATTAATTCGGCAAACGAATGAAAAGAGTGTTGACAGTAATGAAAAAATCTCTATAATTCGTTCCCATATTGCGGGAATAGCTCAGTTGGTAGAGCACAACCTTGCCAAGGTTGGGGTCGCGAGTTCGAGTCTCGTTTCCCGCTCCAAAATTTAAAAAACCTTAGTCTTACGGACTAAGGTTTTTTTTTGCGTCAAATTGTTAAAACAAGGTGTGAAGTCTTAAAAGTTGAACATTTAGAAACGTTCAATTTCATGAGATATGCTAAAATAGCCAAAATTATTCTTAGTTTATGACAACAACTCAGACCTGATTATTGGGAATGAGTGAAAAAGGTAAACCGACTTTGAATCCACAAAATATGCCAAATCAAATTGATTTCCAGAAAACAGCTCTAGAAACACTGAGCATCGAGCGCCATGCACTAGAAGTATTGGCGAATGAAATAGATGATCGCTTTAGCAAAGCCTGTGAAATCATTTTGCAGTGTAAAGGCCGATTAGTCATTAGTGGTATGGGTAAGTCAGGCCATATTGGCCGTAAAATGGCTGCGACTTTTGCCTCTACAGGCACACCTTCATTTTTTATGCATCCTGGTGAAGCGGGTCATGGCGATTTAGGCATGTTGGTGAAAGGCGATGTGCTCATTGCAATTTCATACTCAGGCAAGAGTGATGAAATTATGATGCTGATGCCATTGATTAAGCATGTGGGCGTACCACTTATTACTATTTCAGGCCATGACCGTGGCCCAATGCCACAAAATGCTGATGTCGCTTTAACTTTGGGTGATATTCAAGAAGCATGTCCACTTGGTTTAGCACCGACATCAAGCACGACTGCCACTTTGGCATTGGGTGATGCTTTAGCAGTTGCCTTACTTGAAGCACGTGGCTTCACTTCAGATGATTTTGCACGATCTCATCCTGCAGGTGCTTTGGGTAAGCGCTTGTTGTTACATGTAAAGCATTTAATGCATACAGGTGATGAGTTACCAAAAGTATTACCAGAAACACCAATGAATAAGGTGTTGTATGAAATTTCAAATAAGCGTTTAGGCTTAACCACAATTGTTGATGCCAATGATAAGTTGTTGGGTATTTTTACAGATGGTGACTTGCGTCGTTTAATTGATAAACAACAAGGTTTTGATGTGAATTTACCTGTATCCGAGGTTATGATTCAGCATCCTTCAACGATTTCAAAAGAAGCGCGTGCTGTAGAAGCACTTGAGCAAATGAATGTGAAGAAAATTAACCAATTTGTTGTTGTAGATGACGAAAATAAAGTCATTGGTGTCATTGGTATGCATGATTTGATTCAAGCTGGGGTAAATTAATTAATGGCATCTTATGTGTTATTAGAGCAAGCGCGTCATGTAAGTGCGTTGGTGCTAGATGTAGACGGAATTCTAAGTGATGGTTTTGTAACACTCACCAATACAGGTGATGAGCTGAAATCATTTGATATTCGTGACGGATTGGGCATGAAATTGGTTCAGCAAGCTGGAATCAAAGTCATTATTATTACAGGCCGTAAAAGCAATATCGTTGAAAAGCGCATGTCTGATTTGGGTGTGGACTTGGTGTACCAAGGCCGTGAAGATAAAGGCGTAGCACTGCGTGAAGCGTGTGCCAAGCTCAACCTTGACCCGCAAGAATGCTTGTATATGGGTGATGATTGGCCGGATTTGTCTGCTTTTGCAATCGCTGGAATGAAAGTCACTGTGCCGAATGGCCATGTTGAAGTTCGTCGCCGTGCTGATTTAGTTACACAAGCAACAGGCGGTCGTGGCGCAGTACGTGAAATTTGCGATATGTTGTTGGTAGCCAAAGGGGTTTATCAAGAACTACTTGAAAAATATGCCAGTGCCCCGAATTAATAAACTAAACATTCATTAAATGTGGATAAATGCCCCGCTTATGGATACAAAATTTTTATATGTGACTGCTATTGCAATTGCAGCTGTAAGCGGTGGTTATTACTACTACAGTGGTAAAGGCAATAAACTTCAGGCTGAATCTTCACGCAGTATGAATTATTCTGCGGATAATATTCATCTGACACAAACCGATGAGAACGGCAAGCTATATGTCCGTGCTCAAGTCGATCGACTTGAACAAAACGTACAACAGAAAACCGCACAATTGTCGAATTTAAATGCTTCTACTTATACCAATGGTCAAGTTGACGCGACTTTTTTTGCAAAAACAGCCAATGGCTATAATGACAATGAAAAAGTTGTGCTAAAAGATCAAGTAAAGGCAACAAAATTGATGGCTGAAGGGCAAATGCAATTTACAACTGATGAGTTGACGGCATTTCCTAAAACCCGTGAAATTGAAACCAATAAACAAGTTTTGGTGCAATCACCACAGGCTGAGTTCGTTAGTAATGGACTTAAAGCAAATCTAAATGATGGGCAGTACGAATTTTTTAATATTCGAGGAAAGTATGAACCTAAATCTTAAATCAAAATTATCAACAGCATTCTTAAAGCGAGTTGCGTTATTAGGTTCATTGGCTGTCGTTTCTGTGGGCGCATTTGCTTTACCTTCAGACCGTAATCAGCCAATTTCATTGGTTGCTGACCGTGCAACGTTTAATGAAAAAACAGGTGTAACCACCTATTCAGGAAATGTGATTATTGAGCAAGGTACAATGAAGTTACAGGCTAACTCGATTGTAGCTAACCTCAATAGCGGTCGCAAAATTAGCACTATTACAGCTACAGGTAGCCCAGCACATTTCCAGCAAAAGACTGATCCAGCAAAAGGTCCAGCAAAAGGGCAAGCGCAAAAAATTATTTATAATGCCGAAACAGGTATTATTACCTTGTCTGGTAATGCTTTATTAGAGCAAGAAGGTGCATCTATTCGTGGTACTAACCTCAAATACAGCATGAACAAAGGTGATATTGTTGCCGAAGGTACCCCAAATAAAACGGGTTCTGAAGGTGGTCGTGTGAAAATTGTGATTCCACCATCAAGCGCTAAATCATTCCCAGGAGCAAGTGATTAATGGATCAATCTGCTCATAAGGTACAGACTTTATGCATTAAGCATTTAGCAAAAAACTATAGCAAACGTTGGGTGGTAAAAGACGTTTCTTTCAATATGCAAAGTGGTCAAATTGTTGGCCTGCTTGGGCCAAATGGTGCAGGTAAAACCACTAGCTTTTACATGGTGGTCGGGCTAGTAAGAATGGACAAAGGTGAAATTCATTTAGATGATTTAGACCTGTCTGATCTAGCCATGCATGAGCGTGCTCGTAAAGGAATTGGTTACTTACCGCAAGAAGCTTCTATTTTTAGAAAATTGACAATTTCTGAAAATATTATGGCGATTTTGGAAACGCGTAAAGACCTGAATAAACAACAACGTCAGCAACGTTTACAAGAGCTTTTGGCGGATTTCAAAATCACGCATATTAAAGATTCTTTAGGTATGAGTGTGTCGGGTGGTGAGCGTCGTCGTGCTGAAATTGCACGTGCTTTAGCAGCTGATCCAAAGTTCATGCTATTAGATGAACCATTTGCTGGTGTCGATCCTATTTCGGTAGGTGATATTAAAGACATTATTCGGACCTTAAAAGACCGTGGAATTGGTGTACTAATCACGGATCATAATGTGCGTGAAACCTTAGCAATTTGCGAGCATGCTTACATTGTGAGTGAAGGTGCAGTGATTGCTGAAGGCTCGCCAACTGAAATTCTAGAGAATGAAATTGTTCGTAAAGTTTATCTTGGAGATGACTTTACCGTTTAGATACATAAAAAACCTCAAAAATGTGACTTATGTCATTGTTTTGGGGTTTTTAAATTATTAGAATAATAAGAATAATCAGTAAAAAGATAAAAATATTTGCTGATACAGTATACACTTGATTAAAAAATAGAATTGTTCAAAAGAGCGTTAATAAAAGTAGAAAGGATTGGGGGCATCATAAAATATGATAACTAAAAGAGGGAGCTTTGTTATTTTGCTTTTACCATTCTCTATATCTATGGTACATGCAGAGTCGACAAGCAAAGATTATTTACACTCTTTTAAAGACGGAATTAGTCAGATTTTTTCACCAAAGCCGACTCGTTCAGCCGATAAAATAGACATTACTGAGCTCAGTAAATTTCCACTTGATACATCTCGTGTAGCTGAACTTCCAGTGATTGGGCGTGCAGACAATGCACCATTAACACAATATGGAAATATTGCGCCACGTCGATTAAGTTTTAAAGAAGCGGTACACATTGCTGTACAGCGACGCCCAGAAATCACTCAATCTATTTCGTCTGTAGCAGAGCAGGCGTCAAATATCGATTTAGCAAAATCTAAATACTATCCTCAACTTTCGGGTGGCTTGCAAACAGCCGATTTAACCAAAGCTGAGCGCGGTGGTCAGGTCGTTTCATTGAGTGCGTCACAAATGCTTTACGATTTTGGTAAGGTTAAAAGTGGCGTAAATATTGAAGAAGCCAAGATGTTGCAGCAGCAAGCACGAGTATTGGTCAGTTTAGATGAAATTTCTTATGATGTTGCTAGTGCAATTGTTAATGCAAAACGCTATCAAGAAATCACCAACATTGCTCGACAACAGATTAAAGGCATTGGGCGTATTGCAGAAATTGCAAATCTACGTGCAAAAGCTGGGATTAGTAGTCAAGCCGATCCGATTCAAGCACAGTCCAATTTAGAAGCAGCTGAATCTAATTTAGTGGTACAAGAAACCCAGTTAAAACAGTACCAGCAACGCCTTAGAACCTTACTAGGTTTTGATGTATCCAATGTTGAGTGGGATATTCCAGATGAATTGGTGCGCAAAGCAGAATTGTACCAAGATCCAGATTTCACTCAAATTCCAAATATGATGTTGGCGCAATCTGGGGTAGAGGTCGCTAAACTTCAAAAGCAACAAGCCAAATTGAGCGCTTATCCAACCATTAATGTGCGTGGCAGTTTAAGCCAAGCTGTAAATGGCCGTAACCCAAATAACAACAAGGATGATGGTTTTTATAATTCCATCATGCTTGAAGCAAGCAGTAATTTTTATCAAGGTGGAGCGATTGCAGCACAAACTCGTGCAGCGAGTTATGCTGAGGAAGCAGCACGTGCACAGGTCAATACATCTTATTTGGACGTATTGGATCAAGTTCGTTTAATCCGTGAACAAATTGAAAACAAAAAGCGTCAAATGTCTATTTTGGTACAGCGTCGTGAGACTACAGTGCGTACCAAAGAACTTTATCAAGAACAATATAAGCTAGGCACTCGAACTGTCGTTGATCTATTAAACGCAGAACAGGCCATTCATAGCGCAGCTCAAGAAATCGTTTCTTCTCAGTACGATGTTTATGCAGCACTTGTGCAATACATACAAGTGACAGGGCGTACGCGTGCGACTTACGATTTAAATAATACGACTATTCAGGGGTTTGAAGTCCAGCCATGAGTAATACAATAAATTATCAGCCGTGGCTTCAAGCGGTGTTAAACATCGCTAAGCACTACCGCATAGAACCATCAGAAGAGCGTATCCGTTTACAATTGGATTGGAACCAGCACGCCAATGTAGATGAAATGCTCGGTGTTATGGCGAAGCAAATCGGCCTCAATGTACGTAAAAATAAATTTGATAGTAGTTTTTTAAATCCGTGGCGCTTGCCGTTGCTGATTGATTTTAACAGTGGTGAAGTGGGGATTATCGAACGCATAGATGTGGACGGTAATGCTAGTGTGCAACTCAGTGGAGATGAAGGCTTATCTCAAGTTTTTCCAATTGAGCGTTTAAGTCATGGTGTGCGAAATATTTATATTTTGCGCCCTGAATCCTCTGTGCCAGACATGCGTGTCGATGAGTACATTAAGCCATTTGAAAAGAACTGGTTTTGGTCAATTGTACTAACAGACTGGAAGCGCTATATCGATATTATGTTTGCATCTTTAATGGCAAATATTTTAGCGCTTGCTACGGTCGTGTTCTCCATGAATGTGTATGACCGTGTAGTGCCATCGCAATCTATTCCAACGCTATGGGTCTTGGCAGGTGGTGTACTCATTGCAGCTATCTTTGAGTTTGCCTTACGTGTTGCACGTATTCACTTATCAGACATTATTGGTAAGCGTTCCGACTTACGTATTTCCGACCGTGTATTTGGTCATGCATTACGTATTAAGAATAATGAACGCTCAAAATCTACAGGTACTTTCATTTCACAAATTCGTGAGCTTGAAGGTGTACGTGAACTGGTGACTTCAACTACAGTTACAGCCATTGCAGACTTGCCATTCTTCTTCCTGTTCTTGGGGATTTTCTGGCTCATAGGTGGTAACCTATTTTGGGTGATGGTAGCCATTGTACCTTTAATGATTTTGCCAGGCATTTTTGCACAAAAACCATTGGCGCGTTTGGCACAAATGGGTATGCGTGAATCCGCTATTCGTAATGCGATGCTGGTAGAAGCTGTACAAGGTATTGAAGATATTAAGCTTTTGCGTGCAGAATCACGCTTCCAAAACCAATGGAATCACATGAATGAAGTGTCTGCCAGTGTCAGTATGGAACAACGTAAAATCGTTGGTCTGATGAGTGCATGGACACAAAAAGTACAAGGTTTGGCCTTTGCAATTGTGGTTTTGGTGGGATGTTTTGCGGTAATGAAAGGTGAGATGACCACAGGTGCATTGGTTGCTTGTTCAATTTTATCTTCACGTATGTTGGCACCTATTTCACAGCTCACAGGTGTATTGGGTCGCCTACAACAAGCCAAAGTTGCAAAAACGGGCTTAGATGAACTGATGAAACGTTCAGTCGATCAACCTGACTATTCACATTTGGTACATCGTCCAGTGATTCAGGGGAACTATGAGCTGAATGGTGTAGTTTTCAAATATGGTGAAGATGACCCACGTCCTAGCTTGGTCATTCCAAAACTTGAAATTAAACCAGGTGAAAAAATTGCAATCTTAGGCCGTAACGGCGCGGGTAAATCAACCCTATTGCAATTGCTATCTGGTATGCAAACGCCAATTCAAGGCAAGGTCAAACTTGATGGTATTGATTTGGGCCTAATTGATCCATCTGACGTGCGTCGTGATATGGGTTTATTGAATCAAAACTCACAATTATTTTATGGTTCTATACGTGAAAATTTAACTTTAGGCGCGCCGTTGGCAACCGATGAGCAAGTGATGCAAGCATTACAACTCACAGGTGCATTGGCATTCGTTCAAGAGAAAAAAGAAGGTCTCGACCACGTTATTTTGGAAGGTGGCGTTGGTTTCTCTGGCGGTCAGCGTCAAGCTTTACTCCTTGCGCGGTTATTAATTCGTCAACCCAATATTTTGTTATTAGATGAACCAACAGCAGCAATTGATGATGTCTCTGAAAAGCAGTTGATCAATCATTTGAAGCTGTACCTACGCAATAGAACGATGATTGTGGCAACGCATCGTCGTGCTGTGTTGGAGTTGGTTGATCGAATTATTGTGGTCAATGACGGAAAAATTGTGATGGATGGTCCACGTGACCAAATCCTTAACCAATCTGGTGGTGCGCAAAACCGCGGTACGGGAGCAAGCACATGAGTGAAAATAATCAAGAAATACAGCGCTCAAACAAAGTTTCGTATCAAGAGCCACCATTACCTAAAGCCAGTCTGATTATTTGGATTATCTGTATTGGTTTATTGGTGATATTGGTTTGGGCGTGGTTGTTTAAGTTGGAAGAAGTGTCAACGGGCACAGGTAAAATTATTCCATCTTCAAAAGAACAAGTTATTCAGTCTTTAGAAGGCGGTATTATTACCAAAATGAATGTGCGCGAAGGCCAAATTGTGGAGCAAGGTCAGGTTCTTGCACAGTTAGACCCAACCCGTTTAGAGTCCAATGTAGGCGAGTCAGAGTCTTTATTGATAGCTTCACGTGCAACCTCGGCGCGTTTACGTGCGG
Organism: Acinetobacter sp. SwsAc6; assembly: GCF_013391565.1. Taxonomy (NCBI): domain Bacteria; kingdom Pseudomonadati; phylum Pseudomonadota; class Gammaproteobacteria; order Moraxellales; family Moraxellaceae; genus Acinetobacter; species Acinetobacter sp. SwsAc6. Next base: position 139,552 of record NZ_JACAXE010000002.1, on the reverse strand, counting down.
AAGTAAATGGTACGCCTTTAAGCTTTCCACCTGAAGTACAGCGTGATCCAAAATTAGTACGTGAAGAAACCGCGCTTTACCAAAGCCGTCGTGACAACCTTGAACAATCACTGGCGGGTTTAAAGCAGTCTTTACTATTAATTGAAGAAGAATTAGCAATGACAGCACCACTTGTTGCTAAAGGTGCAGCCAGTGAAGTGGAAGTGATTCGTTTAAAAAGTCGTGCCAATGAATTACGCAACCAAATGAATGACGTGCGAAATCAATATTATGTGAAATCGCGTGAAGAGTTGTCTAAAGCCAATACTGATGTGGAAACACAACAACAAGTGGTACGTGGTAAGTCTGATACTTTAAGTCGCACCACCTTTAAGTCGCCTGTACGCGGTGTAGTGAAAGAAATTGATGTGATGACCTTGGGTGGTGTTGTACCACAAAATGGCAAGCTGATGACTATTGTACCGTTGGATGAGCAACTCTTGGTTGAAGCGCGTATTTCACCACGAGACATTGCATTTATTCATCCGGGTCAAGAAGCCTTGGTAAAAATCACCGCTTATGATTATTCAATTTTTGGTGGACTAAAAGGTAAGGTAACTGTTATTTCACCAGATACACTGCGTGATGAAGTGAAACAAGATCAGTTCTATTACCGTGTTTATATTCGTACAGACAGTGATAAATTAGTGAATAAAGCTGGCAAAAGCTTTGCAATTACACCAGGTATGGTGGCGACTGTAGATATTCGTACAGGCCAAAAAACAGTATTGGATTATTTGGTTAAACCGTTTAACAAGGCACGTGAAGCATTGCGTGAACGTTAATCCAAACTAAGTTAGCTTTGTTTTTATACAGCCTCCGCATGCGGGGGCTTTTTCATCTCTGCCAAAAATAAAAACACGTTATAATTAGGCGTTTGGATTTTACTTTGTAGACGTTATGCCATTTACCATTGCCAGTCAGGTCAGCTTTGAAGAAGACATAAAAAAAAGTCGCTTTCAAGCGATTGCTGTGCCTGTTGAAAATGAACAGGACGTTAAAGATTTTTTAGAATTAAACAAAGATGTGAGTACAACACATCAATGCTGGGCATGGAAAATTGGTCATCATGTACGATTTAATGATGATGGTGAACCTTCGGGTACAGCAGGACGTCCAATTTTAGCGACGATTGAAGGCAATGAGCTGACCAATATTTTGGTTTTAGTCAATCGTTGGTATGGAGGCATCAAATTAGGCACAGGTGGCTTGGTGCGTGCTTATGGCGGTTGTGCTGGGCAGTGCTTACTACTGGCAGAAAAAATTGAATTAATTGAAAAGAAAAAAGTAAGTTTCAGCTGTCAGTTTAATGAATGGGCAATTTTTCAATACGAATTGAATCAGCAACAAATTGAATATACTGAAGAATATACTGCAACTGGTGTAAGCGTCATTGCGCTGTTGCAAGTCCATCAAATTGAGCCACTGACTTTAAAAATTCAAGATGTAAGTCGAGGCCGTGAGCAATTAAAAGTGATTGAAGACATACAAAATGACTGAGCAAGATCCTTTACTGAAATATCGTGAACAGCATAAGCATCGTTTAAATTATATGTCTTGGTTGTACTGGAACTTAAAACCGAAAAACCGCGTATGGGCAGAGCAATGGCAGCAAGAATACCAAGCTTATCTGATGGAGATGGAAACAGTAGAAATTGGCAAAAACTGTTTTATTTCACCGTTGGCACATATTTTTGCTGAACCTGGCCGTAAAATTATTATTGGTGATAATACCTTTATTGCAGCGGACTGTACCTTGCATGGCCCATTGGATATTGGGAATGAAGTTGCCATTAACCACCATTGCATTTTAGATGGCGGTCGAGCAGGGATTAAATTACATGACCAAGTTCGTATAGCTGCTTATAGCCATCTATATGCGTTTGACCATGGTATGGATTTAGAGCAACCTATTTATCAGCAAGCTGTTCGTTCGCAGGGTATTGAAATAGGGCGTGATGTATGGCTTGGGGCGCATGTGGGCATAAAAGATGGCGTGACCATACATGAACAAGCCGTGATTGGTATGAATAGCATGGTGACCAAAGATGTAGAAGCTCGTACGATCGTGGGAGGAAATCCTGCGAAATTTATACGTTTTCGGGATTAAGCATGAAAAAAGGCGGGTGCAAGCTAGGAAAATCATACACAAAAGCCTGCACAGTCTTAAAAACTTGTGATACTTTAAAAATAACAACAACAGATAGCCCAAAAGAAGCAAGAGAGGCTAATGATGAAGCGTGTTATTGCTTGTATAGATTCTTCGCCGTGTATAAATGCATTGGCTGAAGCTGCCGTTTGGATTGCCAAACAAACCCAGCGTGAACTGGTGTTACTGCAAGTACTGGACTACTATCCAGCCAGTTATCACTTGGGTGAAATCAGTGGCGTGATAGGTTTTGAAAGTAATGCAATGCTCCTTAAAGAGCTGGCAGAGCTAGAACAAAAACAAAGCGAATTGGCACAAGATTATAGCAATAACTTGCTTAAGCACATTTCAGAACTCATTCATGAAAAACATGACCTACAACCTGCACATATTCAGCTCAAGGGTGATTTTTTAGAACAAAGCTTTAAGGAACTCCGAAGTGACGATATTGTTGTCATTGGTCGAGTAGGTGAGCGCTCTGCGGAACGCAATAAGCCAATGGGGAGCAATGTTGAAAACTTCATCCGTGGTGCCAAATGCACAGTCATGACCGTGGGCGCTAGCTTTAAACCACCGACACGGTTTATTTTTGCCTACGAATATTCACCTACTTGTGTAGATCTCATGAAGCGTATTGCACAAAGTGATTTACTGCGTTTATTGCAATGCCATTTACTCTACGTTGGCGATCATCCTGAAATTTTAAATGAACCTTTGCAGTATCTGCAAAATTCGGGACTGGATGTGGTCACTGAGTATCGCTATGGTGATGTAGCTGAAAATATTTTGTCTTATCAGCAAGAACATGCGATTCAACTGATTGTATTAGGCGCCTTTAGTCACAGTAAAATTCATCAATTCTTTTTGGGAAGTATTACGACGACAATTTTCCGTAACTCAACAGTTCCTTTGCTAGTGGTAAAGTAAACTTGATTTAATTGAATTGAGTGATTTATTGAATTTTTGGTGTAAATAATAGCCAAAGTTATCCTCACTTACTGTGGATAACTTTGTGACTAATATTTGTAAGCTAATGTTTTTAAATAAATAAAAACAAAAGTTTGTTTTTTGTACAATTGTGTTATTTTACAATTGCAATTGCAAAACCGTCATGGCCTTTGCTACCAATTGTTTGCAAAGCAGTGCTTGATAATAAACGTGGATGGTTTTGCATTGCGCGGAACATGTCGCGAATACCTTCAATACTAGGCTTATGATTTTCTGGATTTAAGATTTCACCGGCACGAATCACATTGTCTAATACAATAATTGTTCCTGAGTGCGAAAGCTTCAAACTCAGTTCTAAATATTCAGGATAGCTTTGTTTGTCAGCATCGATAAAAATAAAATCAAAGGCTTCAGTGTCATCAGGTAGAGAACGTAAAATATCTGCAGCACGACCACATTTAAGCTCAATGGTTTGAGCTAAATTGGCACGATCAATATTTTCTTGGCCTAAGGCTGCATGTGTATCACGACCTTCAATCGTCAGAATATAACCATCTTCAGGTAGGGCACGCGCCAGCCACATTGTGCTATAAGCCGCAAATGTTCCAAGCTCTAAAACACGTTTGCATTTGTTCATTTGAATGAGCATTTGCAATAGCATCCCTTGATTGGGTGCAACAGCAAGGTGGTCTGGGAAGCCACGTTCTTCTGTGTGTTTTAGAGTTTGAGTCAGAATAGGATCTTCTGGAATTAAATGTGAATCGATATACGTATCAATGTCTGTCCACATTTGTTGCATAACTTGAGCACCTCATTTTTGATGCAGACATTTTAAACCTTTCCCGCTGAAGCGCAATTTTTTGAAGCGGATCTCTGCGTATATACACAAAAAAATAGCCTCCGAAGAGGCTATATCATCACATTGTCATGCATTAGTAATTACACATAGAGCTACGACTACTTAAATCAGGCCCCCAGGTACGATAACCTTGGGTATCAATATGAATTTGCCCAGATGCATATAAACCTAATCCCATATTTAGGCTTTGTCCATGTTGTGACCAGAATTGGCATAATTTGAATTTGGAGTTTTCAATATATGCATAATCTTCTGGCTGCGGATATTCTGGGCCAATACGGAAATCGATGGCTGAGTTATAAAGGTGACGTGAAGAACTTGCACCACCAGCACATTGGTTTAAAGGCAAGTCACGATATACAGAGGTCACGCTAAAGTCGGTCAGTACGTTGGCTGCGATTAAGTATTTAAATACACGAAGCGTTGGAATTTGATTGGCCCAAAGCTCACGACTGGGCACCATGTATTGTTCTCGACCACATTTTTGCCAATCTCGCGCAGTACGCATTAATTCAAAGCTAGGAATAATATTTCCCACGCCATTTTTTTCTAAAAAAACTTCATATTCCCGCACGCGACGTAAATGATCTGCAACAGCAATCCAGTTGTTATACGCATAGGGCACAGTTTTAGGAGGAATGGGGCGCTGAAAACTAACACGCTCTTGTGGTATGAAAATACGTTTTCCTGATGGATCTGTAATGATCTGTCCTTTTTTAGGAGAAGATGTACAGCCAACAAAAACGATAGGGACTAATACAATACCGAGTAGTCCCTTTATCAAATTCTTCATTATAGAAAACAATTATTTATAAACTCTTATTATTTTAATCCAAATTAAGTGAAAAAAATGGAAAATATTGCAATCAAATGTGTGCTTTGGGTATAAAAAAGATCAGCAGAGGCTGATCTTTTTTATGACTTGGTAACGGACGATTACTTTTCTAAGTATTGTAATTTGTCTGTTTTACCATTCCACTCTTCACGGTCAGCTGGCTGATCACCAATTTGTGTGATGTTTGGCCATTTTTGTGAAAGTTCAGTATTCAGCTCAAGGAACACTTCTTGACCTTCTGGAAGCTCATCTTCAGAGAAAATAGCATTTGCAGGGCACTCTGGTTCGCATAGTGCACAGTCAATGCATTCATCTGGATTAATTACAAGGAAGTTTGGACCTTCATAGAAACAGTCTACTGGGCAAACTTCTACGCAGTCTTGATATTTACATTTAATACAGTTTTCAGTGACAACAAAGGTCATGGCGACAGCTACCTAAAAATATGGTTCTAATAACTAATGCTGTATTTTAGGCAAAAATACCCCTAACTAACAATTCCTTTTATTGATATTTATTATATGCAAGGCTGTTAAATTTGATAAAAACTGAACAATTTGATCGAAAAGTGCCTGTAATGAGAATCATCTGCAAAACCTACGGATCATTTGAAGATACGTAGGTTTTTGTTACATATTAATTAGGCTTTGAGTTGGTCCTTTAAAGCATAGAGTTGTTGTAACGCCTCACGGGGACTGAGATTATCGACATCTAAGTTCTTAAGAATTTCAAGCGCAGGCGATGCTACTTCAACTTCGACCACACGCTCTATAATTTCAGGCGTTGCAAGCGCGCTAAACAAGTCATTTTGTACGCCTTGATTGAGCTGTTGCTTCTGCTGTTTTTCCAAAATATGTAAACGATTTTGTGCATCTTTAATTACACTGTTTGGAATACCTGCTAATTTTGCCACTTGTAAGCCATGACTCTGACTTGCAGGGCCGTGTTGTACTTTATGTAGCAAGATTAAATTACCATTCAATTCCTTGGCTGTAACATGGAAGTTTTCAATGGCAGCTTCTTTGCCCAGTTCGGTCAATTCAAAATAATGCGTAGCAAATAAACATAAGCATTTAATGCGCTTAGTCAGATCATTTACACATGCCCATGCTAAAGATAAGCCATCATAAGTACTGGTACCACGGCCAACTTCATCCATGAGCACCAAAGACTGATTTGTCGCGTGGTGCAAAATTTGTGAAGTTTCCGTCATTTCCACCATAAATGTCGATTTGCCTGTAGATAAATCATCTGCTGAGCCAATACGTGTAAAGATACGGTCGATTGGACCCAATAGCGCCGATTTTGCAGGAACATAACTACCACAGTAGGCCAGTAAAGCAATCAGTGCCGTTTGACGCATAAACGTCGATTTACCACCCATATTTGGCCCTGTAATAATGGCCATACGGTGATTGAAATCAAGACTGGTGTCGTTGGGGGTGAAGGCAGCTTTGCTGAGTGCTTCGACCACAGGATGACGGCCTGCTTGAATTTGCAAACCAATTTCAGGACTAAACTCTGGTCGTGCCCAATTTCGCAAACGGGCTTGATGAGCAAAGTTGGTCAACAAATCAATTTGAGCAATGGCGCTGCTCATCATTTGTAAGTGTCCAATATCTTGGCGTAGCTCTTCGAGTAGCATTTCAAAGAGCATTTTTTCACGCGCCAAAGCACGTGATTCACTAGAAAGAACCTTGTCTTCAAAAGATTTGAGCTCTGGGGTGATATAACGCTCAGCATTTTTTAAAGTCTGTCGACGAATATAATGATCTGGTGCTTGTTCGGCTTGAGCCCGTGTGAGCTCAATATAATAACCACTGACACGGTTATAGCCGATTTTTAAGGTAGAAATTCCTGTATTTGCACGCTCTTGGATTTCGAGATCAATTAAGTACTGGCCAGCATGATCACGAATTTTACGTAATTCATCTAGCTCGGTATCAAAACCTTCGGCGATCACATTACCATCACGAAGCAGTACAGGTGGATTCTCCACAATAGCGCTCATAAGGCGTTCATGTAGACCGTGAAAATCACCTAACTCAGTATTTAATTCAAGCAAAAGCTGAGATTGCTTTTGCTCGATCAGTGGCAATAAGGCATGGCGCAAATAAGGGATTTGTGCACAGGCTTGACGTAGTTGAACCAAATCACGTGGGCGTGCACTGCCTAAGGCCACTCGACTGAGGACGCGTTCAATATCGCCAATCTCTTTAAGTACTAAACGCGTAGGGACTTCATGGCAACCTTGTAAAAGTGCCTGCGTTGCATCGAGGCGGGCATCCAGTAGAGCTGTATCACGAAGTGGTTGCATCAGCGTTCGACTGAGTAGACGTCCGCCCATTGCAGTTTGGCAGTCATTAATCAATTGAAATAACGAGGTGCCATGTTCAAATAAGGGTTCAATCAGTTCTAAATTACGACGTGTAACTGGATCAAGCGCAATAAAGTCTGTGCTTTGTTCTAACTGAATTGAGCGAATATGTGGCAAAGCGGTTTTTTGAGTCTCTTTGGCATAATGAATAAGCGCCGCTGCAGCCGCTTTTGCCAAAGGTAAATGATCAATACCAAAGCCTGAAAGTGTAGATACACCCAATTGGTCGCATAAAGTTTTTTGAGCATTGTTCAGATTAAAATCGACATTTGGGCGCTTAGTTACAGGGCAGTCTAGTTGGCGTTTGGTCTGCTCTATGATGTTTTGGTCAATGACGTTTTCATCAATAATAATTTCACTTGGCATTAAACGTGAAAGTTCAATGCTCAGTTGTTCGATATTAAATTCGAGTTGCTGTACTTTAAAAATACCAGCACTCAAGTCAAGCAGTGCAATGCCAATTTGATTTTGTTGGATGCATAAAGACACTAAGTTTGAGCTTTGATGTGCGGTTAATAGCGCATCGTCTGTCAGTGTGCCTGGTGTAATAATACGGACAACGCCGCGCTCTACAGGGCCTTTACCTGTCACTTCACCAATCTGTTCACAAATTACAACGGTTTCTCCTTTTTTAACCAGTCGTGCTAAATAACCTTCAGCAGCATGATAGGGTACGCCTGCCATTGGAATAGGTTCACCATTGGCTTTGCCACGATGTGTAAGCGTGATGCCTAAGATTTTGGCTGCTTTGTGGGCATCTTCAAAGAACAGTTCATAAAAGTCACCCATACGGTAGAACATTAATGAATGCGGGTGCTGCATTTTGACGCCCATGTATTGTTGCATCATTGGGGTCAAGCTGGAAAGATCAGCCATAAGTTCTGAACTGGTCATTGAAAAAAATCCTTCATCCTTTGTAAAGTGAGTACAAACTCAAATATGACGTAGCGTACAGTACAGCGGAGTCATTGCTCAGCTAGTGCAATTACTGTATTGGCTTTTTCATTTATTTGTAGCGCAAAAGCGAATGTGCAAGTTTAGCAAAATTCAAAACAGAGCAACATGCTCGTTTTATGGGAAATATAGAGTGCTTTGAATGGCGGGTGAAAAACCATTCACTCCTGCGAGTGATAATTGATTTGTTGTGCACGTTTGCATTGTATGATGATGTGCCTCATACAATGCAAAGTTATGATGTGCTAATGCTTAGGCAGCCGTTTTTTTCGCAATAAAATATTGGTTGCGCCCGTGTGTTTTAGCGTAGTAAAGCGCTTGGTCTGCTTGTTGAATAAAGGCAGTCATGTCTTGATCAACCGTTGGAATAGTACTGGCAATACCAATACTGACGGTCACTAAGCTTGAAATCGGGCTCGCTGGGTGTGGTAAGGCTAATTTTTGAATCCGTTGAATTAAAATGCGAGCGAGTGCTTCAACTTTTTTTTCGTCAAACATTGGGAAAAGAAGTAAAAACTCTTCACCGCCATAGCGGGCTGCCAAATCATTACTACGAGAGCTTAAATTATCAAGCTCTTTCGCAATGATCTGTAGGCATTCATCACCTGCAATATGCCCTAAGTGATCGTTATAATTTTTAAAGCAGTCAATGTCGACCATGAGTATGCTAATGGGGGTTTGATGTCGTATTGCATAGCGCCATTGCTGATCCAGAATGAGCGATAGATGACGACGATTCGCTAATCCTGTGAGAGAGTCAATTTGTGAAAGGTGCTCAAGTTGCTTAGCTTGCTCATCCATTTCTAATTTGTTGAGCTCGATAATACAGTTTTGCAAATAGTTTTCACGGTGCTGACGGTCAATCGCGTATGCCAAAGACATACCTAAAAAGCTACTAAACGTGTAGGTACGGTGTAAAAAAGTCCAATCAATGTCATATTGTAAAAAATGTGTACCCGCAATCCCAATAAGACCGCCGACCCAGCCCGCAATGAGAGCTGTATAAAACCGTAGCCCTACAAAGCCATAAATGATCACAACGGCATACATCATGGCTGCATGTAATAGTGAGTTGTCATTTCCATGACCAATAATGGTGACAGTCATAAAAGATATAGTGACCGCACCCATACAGCCAAAGCCTGTATAGAGGTCAAAATAACGGTTTAAACATTTAAAAAAAGACAGAATCCATGCAAAGAGGACGATGACGCCAACCCATGAATAGAGCGCAAACCAACGAAACACAATGGGATCATTTTGAATGGTTTGATAAATACCATAACTTAAGAAAGCATATAAAAAGAAGATAATAGGGGCGCGGAAGCGAAATTCATAAGCAGCCTCTGCTCGATATTGTTGCCTGTAGGCTTGTTCTAGGCTGGGTGAAAAATGTACATAATTAAGCCCTTTGGAAATAATTTCTTCAATTTTGTCGCGACTTAAAAGTTTTGACCCATATAGTTTCATTGGATACTGCCAAATTTACACTAATTTTATTTGTAGGTACGGGGTACAGCTCCGTACCTCCTTTTTATCTTCATGTATTACTTATGCTTAGTATTAACATAAAGCTTCTTGAGTTAACAAGCGCAAAAAATAGCAAAACAAAACATAACATATCAAATTAGTGTGAATTACTTAATGGAAAGCGATTGAAATTGAATTTATTGCTGATTAAAAGTAAAAATATAGCGATAAATGGTCAAAAATAGCTGAAAATGTCCTTGTTTAATCTAGTGTTTGGATTATGATCGAAAACAGATCCGCAATAAGAAATCAAATGAGGGCAGGGATATGACTTCAGTCGTGCGTGGTTACGAAAACCAACTAGAAATTACACCGCATAACACGTGGTCACAGCAATTCTGGGATGAATTGATTCCACATAAAAATAGAATTAGTGAGCACCCATTCTTTAACGATATGGCCAATGGGCAGTTAACGCTCGAAAGTTTCCGTTTTGCTTTATTACAGTTTTACCCATTGGTGGCGCATTTTCCATCTTACATGGGATTAGGGCTGTCTAAAGCCACCAATTTCTCAGATGCAGGTGTAACAGAAGCGCGTGATTGGCTAATTCAAAATATTAAAGTTGAAGAGCGTCATCTGAACTGGTATCGCGACTGGGCTGGCGGTTTTGGTATAACGGTTGAAGAGCTAGATCAGGTACAACCGACAGCTGCAATGAATGCAGTAAATCACTTTTTGTGGAATATCAATACGCGAGGGAGTCTGGTTGAAAGCCTAGCTGCAACCAATCTTGCAATTGAATGGGCGACAGGCGACTGGAGCGGTAAAGTGTATGCTGGAATTAATGCCTACACAGATCATCCTGAAGTTAATATTAATAAACGTAGCATTGCGTGGTTACGTGCGCATGCACATTATGATGATTTACATCCTTATGAAGCAATGGAGCTGATTAAACGAATTTGTGATAATAAGCCGGCCTTGCAACAACAAGCCCTACGTGCAGTAAAAGAAGGGTTGGCGTATTATGAATTGGCTTTGGATGAATGCAGTAAAGTGCAGGCTCGAACTTTGAAGCTAAATTAATTTATACTTAAAGCTACGACATAAAAAAACCGATCAAAAGATCGGTTTTTTTATTTGCGATCCAATAGGCTATTTGGGTTTATATAGGCCAAGTTCTGTTAAATGTAGACGTAAAATACGGCGTAGTTCGAGTACTGCTTCGGGTGTTTCTTGAATAGAATGTCCACCTTTTAACACCACTTCAGAAACGGCTCCGTTTAAATGAGCACTTTTATAAGGAACAATGCCATCTGTAATCAGTGCTGGGTCATTACTACCGCTAATATTGCCAATAATTGAGTGAAACTTTAAGCCTGGACGTGGATTAATATCGTCTGTAAGTTGCATGAAGTTTGATTTATGGCTTAAGTCACTTGGACCATTTTGTATTAAGCCTTGGTCGACTTGTTTTAACAAGTCTTTCAAATCTTCTTCCTGCGTCAGTACATCTGCAAAAGCAGATAGAAATGCGCCTGGTAATTTAATCACTTTACGGGCAACTTTGGTAAACCAGCGGTCTGCATAGTCTGTTCCGCGGTGCGGTGATGCCAAAAAGATTGCACGATTGAAGTTAGGAATGTCGTTCATCACCATGCGTTGTTTGACTACAGGTATTTTTTGATATTGATGCAACTGGCGAGAGCTCATTTTTTTGAGTGCTTCATTGCTAATATCTGCGTCACTCACTAAAAGACGCGCAATAATACCTCCCATACTATGACCAATTAAAACTGCATCTTTTTTTGCCGTACTTTTAGGATCGACTCTTGCAAAAGCTTGGGTTAGAAGTGCATAAATTTGGAAGCGACTTTCAATAATTGGCATATTTGTGGAATAGAACACTTGCCAGACTTGATAATGCTCCCTTAAAACATTATCTCCCATAATATCATTGGTCAGGCGGATCCATGCTTCTGGACTACTGGCTAGACCGTGTACCAATACAATCACTTTTTTATCTGGATTGTAGGGTTCTAACATATAGAGTTGTGGCATCGTGATATTTTCATCACGGTCAATTAGCGATAAATAGGCGGCTTTACCGAGGTTATTTTCTGCTAACCATAAACCATAGGGTGCTGAGAAATTGGCCGCCAATGGGTAGTTTTTGGATGCAACATTCAGTGTTTCATATTTATAAGGATCGTAAACCTTAATCACGAAATCTGGGCTATTTAAAATAGCATCAATGGAGTTGCCTTGTAGGGGTTCTGCGGTCAAGGTGGCAGCCAGATAACGCGCCGTATTGATGTTGGGGTTAATGTTATTTGGATATTTATAATCCATTGGATTAATAATGTATTTGTTTTTAGTTCCTTCAGGTTTTTTATCTTCAGGTAACACAATTAAGAACTCGGCACCAAAACCATCTCGGCGGGTGATAGAGCGTAAGCCAGAGAAGTTAAGATTATAAGTTGACATTAACTGCTCAACTTTGCTGTTTTGTAGGCCAGCATAATGGCTGTAATCGATACGATAGCGACTTTTCCCTACTTGAATTTGTGTAACAGCCTCAGCTTGAGCATGGTAGGTGGTATACAGTCCAACGAGTTTTGCAATTCCTTGATTATAGAAATCGCGGATTTGAACTTGTCTGTTGTCAAAAATACGGTCTTGTGGCGCACGCTGGGTTTTGAACATATAGGCATAGCTATAACGAATGCTACGATCGAGCATATTCATTTGTTCTATTACACAGTTCTGTAAATTTTGCTTTTCAATGGCCTTTTTTTCTTCTGAACGGGTACTAGACAGCACACTAGACTTACAGGCAGAAGAATCACCAAGTGCGATAGCTTTTGCTAAATAGAGTTCACTGGCTGCAGAGTAAATTTGCTCATCTTGTATTTGGGGGATTTTTTTAATTTCACCAATACATTGTTCTGGTGTGTCGGTACAGCTTTTGGCTTCACGTCCACTCATAGACAAAACGTTGAGTGTTGCTTCACTGAGTTTACTGCGTGACAAAATACTGTCACGTTCATTAGCAATACTGACATTTAAGGCTTGGTTCTTCACGCTGACGACCTGACAGCCAGACAGTAAAGAAGTTGTTAATAATACGCCGAGCAGTAATTTATTCATTTTATGCTGCATCTTCATGCGATTTTGAGGGGAATTATTTTAAATCATACTGCAAGTTGAATTTTTTTCAATTCGCCATAAATAAAAATAGGCCAAAAAATGGCCTATTTTTAACAATATAGATTAACCCGCTTTTGGTGGGTTCAATACTTGCCACACATTCCAGCGACCTTGCTTTTCAATTTCTTGAATCAAGCGGTCAGCTACGTCAGCTTCTTGAGGGTATTTAATTTTGTAATTACGCAAGATTTGAACAGCATTTTTCTTTTGTTCCATTGCGATGTAGTTGTTAGCTGCAGAAAGATAAGCTTCTTGTACGCCAGCTTTCATTGCTTTGTCTAGGTATGGAATTGCTTCGCGTTGACCGCCACCTTCAGATAAACCAAAACCAAACCAGAAGTTTGCTTCGGCATCATCTTTGTTAATTTTTAAAATACGCTGTGCATAGTTTAATGATTTAGTGGTGTAAACAGAACCTAAGTCTAGGTTACGTGCCATAACGCTTGCTTTGAATGCGCGAACTAGAATGTCAAAAGAAGCATTATCTTTTGATGCTAGCGTATCAAGTTGCTGAGTCACTTGTTTAAGTTTTAACTCAAAACCTTTGCGTTCATTACGTTGCACAAAACGTGGTGGATAGTGGCGTGCTTTGCCTTCTACTAATTGTAAGAAATCATCAATTTCTGTGATGTCAATTTCGTTGTCACCAGCAAGGACTGCATATTTCATTGTGCGTACTTTGCTGTTGACGGTTGGAATAATTAAACGATTGGTATCTAGCGTTAATGTTTTTGATGGATCGCTTGCTAGATTAACATTCATTTTTGTTACGGGTTGCGCCGCAGCTTTTTGTAGATTGATTTCAAATGGAGGTGGTGCATCATAATTAAATGGATTAAGTGCATAGAATGGTGGTGTAAGTTCAGGTTCTACAAACACCATTGAACCTTTAGGTACATTATTATTTTTATTGGTTGGTGCGCTTCCACATGCAGCAAGGGTTAAAGCAAGACAAGCAACTGCCAAGGGCTTAAGCATCATAAGAAATCTTCCATTTAAATTATTTTAAAATGTTCATCAATTGCATATTCGCCAGTCTATTTAAAGTCTGGCGAACATGCAAGCCAGCAACTTGATCCTTCCTGATCATTTGCTGTAAAGCTAGGCTTTTGATTGTTTACTTTGTGCTTCACACTCACGTCGTGCTTCTTCAATGATTTTTAACTCTTCTTCACTGAAGGGCTGTTCATCTAAAGCTTGTGTTTTAAAGCTCGGATCAAGCAAAGATAAGCGATGGCACAAGGAGTTCATGCGCTGTTCATTTAGCTGAATCCGCTCCAATAACACGCGCATACCATCTAAGATTGGATCTGACTGATCCTGTGTGGTGGCATAAGCTTGGAAACCAATGCTTTCGGCGTAGTTATTGCGACGCGCTTCTTTGTCGTCTTTTGATTTGTCTTTGGTAATAAAACGTGCAGGACTGCCCACAGCTGTCGTTTCTGGTGGAACTTCTTTGGTCACCACAGCATTTGAGCCGACTTTGGCATTTTTACCCACAGTAAATGGCCCAAGGATTTTTGCCCCTGCACCAATCACAACACCATCTTCTAAGGTTGGGTGACGTTTACCCTTGTTCCATGTTGTACCGCCTAAGGTAACACCATGATAAAGGGTAACATCATCGCCAATTTCAGCTGTTTCACCAATCACGACACCCATGCCATGGTCGATAAAAAAGCGTCTACCAATTTTAGCGCCAGGATGAATTTCAATACCAGTTGCAAAACGACTAAAAGAGGAAAGTAAGCGTGCTGAGCCTTTACAGTCTTTTTTCCACAGTTCATGTGCAACGCGGTGCATAATGAGTGCGTGAATACCTGGGTAGGTGGTTAAGACTTCAAGTGTATTGCGAGCGGCAGGATCGCGCGCAAATACAGCTTGTATATCCTCTTGGAGCTGTTTAAGCATTAGTGTTGATCCTCATCATTTTTTGATTTTTTCCATGTGCCATTATTGAGTGCTTGTACACGGCTAAAAATACCACGGAGCAAATGATATTCCATACGGTCTAATTGAATTCGGCCAAATAAACGACGCAAACGCAAAGGCAATAAGCGTGGATTTTTTGGGTCCATAAATTCAATGTCTGCCAGCATTTTTTCAATATGCGGGTAAAACTGTTCCATTTGCTCATGTGTTACCAGTGGCTCATCCCATTGCATATCAACATCATCTGTCACATGCATTTTGGCTTCTGGATCTGCAATTTTAGCAGTAAATTCCATGGCTGCCATCCGCATTTCATAACAAATCACTTGAATTGCTTGTGCAACATTCAGTACGCCGTAATCGGTGTTTACTGGAATGGTGACATGGTAGTTCGCCATCGCCAATTCTTCATTGGTTAGACCGCGGTCTTCACGACCAAAGATGACAGCCACTTCTTGTTGTTGGGTGGCTACAGCTTTCAGTGATAATTCTGCTGCAAGACGTGCATCCAGTAATGGCCAAGGAATGGTGCGACTACGTGCGCTGGTACCAAATACAATATGACAGTCTTTGATCGCATCTTCTAAGGTTTCAACAATTTCAATTTGTTCAATTAAATCGGTTGCGCCAGCAGCCAAAGCATCAATGTCAGGATGTGGGTAGGTTTTAGGTGCGACTAAAACCAACTTTACTAAGCCCATCGTTTTCATAGCACGAAGGGCACTACCAATATTGGCAGGTAAAGTGGTGTTTACCATAACGATGCGGACATGGGAGAGATGCGCTGAAACAGCTGCATTGTCAATTTGACTCATTATTGTTCCAAATTAAATAATTAAACATTTAAATTTTGCTGTGAATGGCAGTAAAGCTTATGAAAATTGATTCATCGTTTCAGCCTGATATTGATCCATCGCATCATCCATCGTCATATTTGACGGTGGGGGCGGAATTTGTACTGGCTGAGCTTGCTCATAGCTGACGGCTTTGGCTGCTTTTGATTTCACATGGTATTCGATATGCAAAGATGCTTTACCAAAATAATCACGTAGCTTTGATAAAAGCTCATCAAGAGGTGCAACTTTCCAGTCTATGCCCAAATGCAGTTCTGCGCTGGCATAGTCAAAGTCGACCAATAAATGCACAGGGATGTGGGTAGACATATCGACATTGCAATAAGGATGCAAAATGTTTTGCATGTCTTTGCTCAGGGTAGCACTCAGGTGCTCTTTGTCTAAAGTAATCTGAATACTGTTGGCACGCTTTTGGCGAATTTCATTTAAGCTAAAGGCTTTGGTTAAACGGCCCATAGGACGATCATAACCTTCGCGTTCATAGATTTCGCCTTCAATGACGACGACTTTTTCATTTTGAACAATATCTTTAAAGCGTTGGAAGCGTTCGTGATTTGCTGAAACTTCAATTCGTGCTGTGCCGTCATCCAAGGTAATCATCATGCGATTTGGGAAGTTGGCTACATCGACCACGAGACCTGCAAATACTGTGGTGACACCACGACGTGTAGGCGTAAGTTCATTAATGCGCTGTGAAATAAATGATTTCAATTCAGGACGATAAACATCGATCGGGTGGCCAGTCAGGTAAAGACCAAGTGTGTCTTTTTCACCTTTTAAGCGAACTTCATCCGACCAAGGTTTTACAGGCTTAGCAGGCTTACGTTGAACTTCTTCAACTTCGCCAAATAAGTCCATAATGCCAGTTTCTCGGTTTGAGCGTGCTTGTTCGGCTGCTTGCACGGCTTCTGGCAATTGTGCCATGAGGCTTGAGCGTTCTATGCCTAAGCAGTCGAGTGCACCTGCGCGAATGAGTGCTTCTAAGGTGCGCTTATTAATTTTCTTTAAATCAATACGATGACAGAAATCAAATAAGTCGCGATATGGGCCTTCTTGCTTGCGTGAGTCAATCACGGATTGCATTGCGGCTTCACCCACACCTTTGATTGCGCCTAAACCATAGACAATCGTTTGTGGGTCGCTGGCATGGAAATTATATAAAGACATATTGACTGAAGGTGGTAATACTTCCAGTTTATTGCTACGACAGTCATCAATTAAGAACACCACGTTGTCGGTGTTTTGCATTTCCGAAGTCATTACTGCAGACATAAACTCTGCAGGATAGTGTGCTTTTAACCATGCTGTTTGATAAGCAACAAGGGCATAAGCTGCAGCATGTGATTTGTTAAAACCATAGCCTGCGAATTTTTCCATATAGTCGAAGATATGGTTGGCTGTATCTGTATCGATGTCTTTAAGCGCCGCACCTTCAATAAAGATTTGACGCTGTTTTACCATTTCTTCAGGTTTTTTCTTACCCATGGCACGGCGGAGTAAATCGGCGCCACCAAGTGTATAGCCAGCACAGAACTGTGCTGCCTGCATTACCTGTTCTTGATACACCATAATGCCGTAAGTCGGTTCGAGTACTTTTTCGAGCAATGGATGTAAGTATTCAAACTCACCGCCGTGCATACGGAAAATAAAGTCTGGAATCAGATCCATTGGGCCTGGACGATACAGCGACACGAAGGCAATAATTTCTTCAAATTTGCTTGGACGCGCTTCCTTCAGCATTTTTTTCATACCGACGGATTCAAACTGGAATACCGCGGTCGTGTTTGCATCGGCAAACACAGCGTATGCATCTGGGTCGTCTAGTGGAATATAAGAAATGTCGATTGGATCAGTAATATCTGGACGTGCATTAATATGCTTAATGGCATCTTCAATTACGGTCAGGTTTCGTAGACCCAAAAAGTCGAACTTAACTAAACCTGCGGACTCAACATCGTCTTTATCAAATTGGGCAACACGGGCTGTACCATCGGCATCACACATAACCGCTGAATAGTCAGTTAGTTTGGTTGGTGCAATAACCACACCACCTGCGTGTTTACCCGTGTTACGTGTAATCCCTTCGAGTTTAAGCGCCATTTCCCAAATTTCTGATGCATCATCAAAATCTGGGTTAGAAGGATTGGTCACCACATCTTTAAGTTGTGGCTCAGCTTCAATTGATTCTTCTAAGCTCAAGCCCAAAGGTTTCGTTGGAATCAGCTTAGAGATTCGATCGGCCAAACCATAAGATTTACCCAAGACACGTGCCACGTCACGAATCGCACCTTTGGCCGCCATGGTACCAAAGGTTGCAATTTGCGATACTGCATCACGTCCATAAGTACGTGCTACATAGTCAATGACACGGTCACGACCTGCGATACAGAAATCGACGTCGAAATCGGGCATCGATACACGCTCTGGGTTTAAGAAACGTTCAAATAGTAGGTCATAACGCAGTGGATCAAGGTCGGTAATTTTTAAACTATAGGCAACCAATGAGCCGGCACCTGAACCACGACCCGGGCCTACAGGTACGCCATTTCCTTTAGACCATTGAATGAAGTCCATGACAATCAGGAAGTAGCCAGGGAATCCCATGTCTAAAATAATTTTAATTTCAAACGCCAGACGTTCATCGTAAGGCTTGCGAATGTCTGCCCAATCATCGCCACGTTGTGCGAGTGGGTAGAGGAATTCTAGGCGTTCATCTAAGCCGACTTCACACAAGTGTGCAAAATAAGTGTCGATGGTGTGACCATCTGGAATTGGGTAATCTGGAAGGTCGTGGAAACCTAAGCGGAGTGTGACATTACAACGCTGAGCAATATAAAACGTGTTTTCGATGGCAGTTGGAATGTCTGCAAATAACTCCGTCATTTCCGCTGCAGTTTTGAAGTATTGGTCTGGGCTGTAGTTTTTAGGGCGACGGCTGTCTCCTAAAACATAACCATCGGCAATACATACACGCGCTTCATGTGCTTCAAAGTCTTCGGCTGTAATGAAGTGCACATCATTATGTGCAACCACGCCAATATTGAATTTTTTTGCGAGTTTTACAGCTTCTTGAATAAAGTCTTCTTCACCCGAACGATTGGTACGTGTTAAGGCTAAATAAACACGATTGCCAAATTTTGAAATCCATTCTTCCAGTAAAGGCTCGGCTTTTTGCGGATTGGATGTCATCAGCATCTTGCCGACATCACTGTGCTGGCCAAGCAACACGATTAAATCTTCGTGTTGCTCTAAAA
Source organism: Acinetobacter sp. SwsAc6 (assembly GCF_013391565.1). Classification (NCBI taxonomy): domain Bacteria; kingdom Pseudomonadati; phylum Pseudomonadota; class Gammaproteobacteria; order Moraxellales; family Moraxellaceae; genus Acinetobacter; species Acinetobacter sp. SwsAc6. The sequence continues at coordinate 120,668 of NZ_JACAXE010000002.1, read as the reverse complement.
TCCAGTCTTTTTGTACGCAAGGAATATCAAGTTGTTGGCCACGAATATAGCCTTCAGAAACTAATTCTGTCAGGCTACGCCAACCTTTTTTGCTCATGGCCAATAAGCTAATACGATGCTCTGCGTCATTTAAACGAAGGGTAGAGCCAAAAATTGGCTTAATGCCTTTGTCTAAACATTTTTTATAGAATTTAACAGACGCATGTAAATTGGACAGGTCTGTAAGGGCCAAGGCTGGCATTTCATCTGCAGCTGCAGCTTTTACTAGATCAGGTATACGTACAATAGATTCGGTGATTGAAAATTCTGTATAAATACCAAGATGTACAAAGTGCATAGATGAGTCCCAGCGAAAACAGCTGATTATTTTAGCATGCTCTAGAGTGAAACTTACGTTTATTGCATGGCTTTCTACAGTTTTATCGGTTCACTGTTTACGCAATAAACGCAGATCGAAGTTGGTGTTCAGCAAGCAATTCCTTGATTAATTGAAAATGCGCTTAATTTTCCATTTTTAAAATTAAAAGCTAAGTTGCTTATATAGGGTAAATCATAGTTTTGCGGTTCTTTTAAAACCCTTTTAGCCTTTTGGGGTGGGAGTAAAATGACATAAGCGATTTCATTTGAATTGGCTAATTTTGCGCTCTTGGGAAAATCTTTTTGAAATTGCTGAAAGGTATATCGGGGCGTAATAGAAATTTGACCCATTTGAATTTTATCGTAGATTTGAGAGCTATTACTCCATTCCATCCAAACCTTTCCTTTGGTTTGACCTAATTGGGTAAAACTGTTTTTATTTTTATAAAATGATTCATTTTTAATTTGAGGATTATCCTCAGCATAAATTTCAAACCTTAAAAACTTAGCTTGGGTTGATCCGTGGAATTCGGTATTACCTGTACAATCAGAATATTCATACTTGAGTCTGACGGGATTTTTGTCGATTAGAACATTTGCTTTTGCTGCAGTTACAGGTGATGCTAAATCTTCGCCATTGACTTGAATGCTGGTGACATAATTATAGTCAGCGATTGAGGCAGAAATTGTTGTGCAAATGGTTGAACCAATAATGAGTGCTGGAAAGAGTTGATAGGTGAGTCGCATAACTGTCCTTTTTTTAATTTTGTTGGGTAGGTGTTTCAAAGCATAAGTCTATTTATGTTAGGTCTATTGATTCATTCATTGAAGGAATTTTGGACTTTGGGCATAAACATGAAAATGGCAGAAAATGATATATTTTTGCTCAGGTCTTGAAATATATTTGCTTTTGAAGTTTTCGCGGAATTTGGATTTATTATTTTATAATTCATGTATTTATAGTGATTTAAGTGAGGGGTGAGTGATATTTTTTCTAATTTTACATAAATTCTGAAAGAATAAAATAATATCGACAAAATTAAACCCTCCGAAGAGGGTTTTAAAATGCAAGGGCTGACGGCTTAACGCATTTTAGATAGCCAGTCACCCAAACTTTGCACAATCTGCACCAAGATTAATAGGACGATAACGGTCAAAATCACCACGCTGGTATCGAAGCGTTGATAACCATAAGAAATGGCCAAATCACCAATACCGCCAGCACCTACAGCACCTGCCATAGCAGTTGCACCAATTAAACTAATGGTGGCTGTTGTAAGATTTAAAATGAGCGAACTACGTGATTCAGGCAGTACAAATTTAAAAATAATTTGTAATGGTGTCGCACCCATCGCTTGAGCAGATTCGATAATCCCTTCATTTACTTCAAGTAAAGAAGTCTCAATTAAACGACCAATATAAGGGCCGACATAAATCGTCAACGGAACAATGGCTGCCCACGTACCGATCGAAGTGCCCACAATCACTTTGGTTAATGGAATGACCGCAATTAACAAGATAATAAAGGGCAAAGAACGTAGCGCATTTACAATCGGGTTAAGGCCATGATAGACCACGCGGTTAGGTAAAATACTTGTAGGGCGAGTCACAAATAAAATAATGGCTTGAATAAAGCCCCAAATACAACCAAACAACATGGCAAAAAACACCATGTGGAAGGTTTCTTGCAGTGCTGTTACAAACTGATCAATTGAAAGTGAACTTTTCCAAAAAGGAGCCGTTACTTCAGTGAGCCATTGAACAATCATATCTCTCATGCTTGGACTCCTGATTGTTCAACTTGTACACCACTATTTTCAAGGAACTGTAGGGCTTGCTGAATTTGACTTGCATCGCCAAGTAATTGAATAAACATTTGTCCAATTACAGAACCATTAATTTCAGTCATGTTGGCAAATAGAATATTTAGGCTGACATCAAAGGTTTTAATCACGGCTTGAATAACAGTTTCTTGAGCAGAACTGCCTAAAAATTTTAAGCAATAAATACTATTATGATTTTTATTTTCAAGATTATTCAAGATGTTAATCGGCAATTGTTGCTGCAGTACAGTTTGAATAAAGGTGCGGGTAGTTGGGTGCTGTGGTTGGCTGAAAATGTCCAATGTAGAGCCCATTTCAATGACTTTACCTTGTTCCATCACCGCGACATAGTCACAAACACTTTCAATCACATCCATTTCATGGGTCACCATGACAATGGTAATGCCTTGCTCTTGATTAATCTTTTTTAATAAAGCTAAAACAGACTGAGTGGTTTGCGGATCTAGTGCAGAGGTTGCTTCATCACATAATAAAATTTTAGGATGATTAGCAAGCGCACGGGCAATCCCGACACGTTGTTTTTGACCGCCAGAAAGTTCATCTGGGTAGGCATTTTTCTTGTGTGTAAGATCAATAAATTCGAGTAATTCTTCTAAGCGTTTTTGACGTTCAGCTTTAGAAACACCCAATAATTTGAGGGGGAGTTCAATATTTTCTGCAACGGTTTTGGTTTGCAGTAAATTGAAATGCTGGAAGATCATACCAATGTTGGTACGTTCTTGGCGTAATTCAGAAGCACTTAAGGCAGTAAAATCTTTATTGTTAATAAAGATTTGCCCTTGGCTTGGGCGTTCCAAAAGGTTGATTAGGCGAATAAGCGTACTTTTGCCTGCACCGCTGTAGCCAATCAGACCAAAAATACAGCCAGCCGGAATCTCAAGATTGATTTGATCCAGCGCCTTAACAGTTTGACCTTTAAGCTCAAAGTGCTTAGAAATGTCTTTAAATTGAATCATATCGTCAAAAGCTTTAAATAAAAGAAAAACAGGCAAAGTAAATTTGCCTGTTTAGATGTGCAAAGTATATTACTATTTTGCGTCTGTAAGATAGCTTACAGGTTTATTTACATCAACTTTTGTACCGCCAAAGTGATCTTGTACATATTCGCCTACAGCAGCAACATGGTAAAGCTCACCAACTTTTTTCAATACTGGGTCATTTTGACGATCAGCTGCAACCGCTAAAACGTTAACGTTCATTTTTGTGCTTTGGTCAATTGGCTCATAATAAATCGCGTCTTTTAATACGTTTAAGCCACCTTCCATTGCCAATGTATTACCCAATACAATCGCATCTACTTCGTCTTTAACACGTACAGCAGTTGCCATTTGAATTGGTTTAATTACAATTTTCTTCGAATTTTCAGCAACATCTGCTGTTGTACCTTTAACGTTGTCAAAGTTAGCTTTTAGTTTAACTAGGCCAGCAGATTGTAAAAGTAATAATGCGCGAGATTCGTTTGCACCATCATTTGGAATGGCAATGGTTGCACCTGTTTTAAACTCATCCAATTTTTTTACTTTGCTTGAGTAAATACCCATTGGCTCTAAGTAAGTTGTAGAGAGTGGAGCAATTTTTTCTTTGTTACTGTCATTGAATGCAACCATATATGCGTATGATTGGAATGCATTGACATCCATTTCATGGTTCGCAACTGCTGTGTTCATAGACACATAATCGGTAAAGTTTTTAACTTCAAGCTTAATGCCTGCAGCTTTAGTTTCTGGCAATGTTGCAATATAGCGCCATACATCTGCGTCTGAGCCTGTAGATGCCATAGTTACTGTTTGAAGTTCAGCAGAATCTTTTTTTTGTGCGGTATCTGTAGCAGGGGCTTCTTGTTTACCACAACCTGTTAGAACAACAGATGCACCGAGCACTAAACCAAGTAACTTTTTCATGTTTTCACCCAAGTAAATTAAATTTTGGCGTTCAACTTACATATCATAAATGTAGAGAGATTAAATTAAGCGTGAAATCAGTCAAACTGACTTATAACCGCAAATTGTATATGGCTCAAATATTGTTGCAATTAGATTTCAGTCTAAATAAAAGAGAGAGTTTTATATACAAAGTAATTGTAAATAAAAGAATTTAATTAGGCTGAGCCCTAAATTGCTGAAATATAATAGCAATAATTTAATATGCAATATAGTGATGAAAAAATCTATATTTAGCACTAATAGTGCATAAAAGGTTTGAAATTTAATTAAAATAATATGAAAAACAATATATTGTCTTTATTGAATTTGATAAGTGGATGAAATATGAGCTTATTTGGTGCTTTATAAGATTTTTGGCATTGTTATGCAGAAAAATGCATATCATCACGATATGTTTATTTTGAGTCTTTTATTTTCTTTACTTATTTGTTTAAGCCATTCGCAGAGTTCGTATGAGAAGGCCTTAATTTTATGTATCACAGAGTTTCAATCGAAGGTCGTGCAACTCGGTGTGAGTTGAGTTGCACTTAAAACGCTACTTATTTTATTCAATCATTTGTATGCATAACATGAAGAAATTAAACCAATTTAATCATGATCACTGACGGGTAGAAAATTAAAAGCAGGTGCAATCTTGAAAGAATCATTTGATTTACCTGCATAGATTTGGGATTGATCTTGTCCTAATTGCAATACTTTGCATTGACCATTACTGAAATCAATTTCGTTTAAATCGACCCAAAATACATTGGGCGATACTGCCGACTCAAAGAAATATAGCATTCTTTTGTGACCGGCCACGGTTCGCCAGCGCGTTGAAGAAATATTTGGTTCTTCCGCTGTATTTAGCCCAAAAGGCACAGAGGCATTGCGGATGACACTGAATACACTGGCCAATGCATCGTTTGGCTCGGCTTTTTTAGGAATAGCGTTGATATAAAAAGACGCACGTGCAAAACGGTCAGCTGCACGGTTAGTACCTGGAAGCATGACTGTGCCACCAATTTGTTTCCAATACTGATTGAGTGCCAGTTGTTGGTCAAAAGTAGGGGAATTGGTCATCACTTGATATTCACGGTTATGGTGAATCACTTGTTTACCTTGAATATATTCAATAATTGCACTGTCGCCACTGGTATCGGAAATGGATAAGTGTAGTGAGGCCAAGCGGTTTTGCCCCGGGACTTGGTCTGAGATCACTGCAAAAGGTTCAGTTTCCATAAATTGTATGGCTTCTGCGACGTTTGCAAAATTATCTAAGACATATTGCGCCCATAGTGAAATGCTCAGCGTGGGTTTTGTATTTTTAATGCGTTTAGGGTATTCGGATTCGACCAGCCAGAGCAGGTTGGCACATAAGCCTTTTTCGTTCATTCCATCTGTGGTGGCAATGTCATAGCCAGTGGCAACCACTGATCCATATTTTGCTGTCCATTCAATCGAATTTTCGCCAGCCGATCCATTTCTTTTAATGTTATTGGCTAAGATCCATAAATTGGTGCCTACATCGACTTTCCAATCCATAGAACGAGCTGTCATGTTTTGTTGTTCGTCACCTAAATATACGACACGTGTACACGTCATAGTGATCTCTATTCTTTGAAAGCATCAATTTCATCATAGAGCTTTTTTTAGGGTTTTTGCATTATTTTGCTTGATTTATAATTGTTATTTTTTTGAGCAGATTGGCTGGATCTATTTGGCTGTATCCACATTATAAATTTCGCAAAACGAGTGTTTTATATATTGATACAGCACTGCAAAAGATGATTGTCTTGATTGATTTGTTAAAGCGAGAAGAGTGACTTCTAGCAAAATGGAATGTGTAAATAGTCACTGCGCTTTATTTCATACAAGACATGTTTATTTAAAGGATGCTCTAGTGGTACAAGTGGATGATTAAATTCACGGACTTTTTTTCATACCAATGCGTTGCATTACTCGTTCTGATGGTGTGTTTAAACTTGCTGTAAAGGAAATAACTTTATCTAATCTTAGGTTTCTAAAAGCATGTTTGAGTACGGCTTTTGCACCTTCGGTGGCATAACCTTGATGCCAAAATTGTGGCAGTAAGCGCCAGCCAATTTCTGGTGCATCGGCTATTTCAAACTTAGGGGGATGTACATGTAAGCCGATAAAGCCAATAAATTCACCTGTGGCTTTCAACTCAACGGCATATAAACCCCAACCGGGTGTTTCGATTGCATCGCGTAGGTGCTGCATAAAAGCAGTAGCTTCTGAAGCATTGAGTTTTTTTAGAAAATAACGCATGACGTCGTCATCTGCACACATTTGGAGGAATGGAGCAGTGTCAGAGTCTTGCCGTTGGCGGAGGATTAGGTGAGGGGTTGTATTTTAAAAATCATTAAAGCTGAGTCTAGGGAAGCTTCATTAAATAGAATGTGATTCACTATGCTAATAGCAAAGTAAGATGATTTTATAGTGAGCTATTTGGTCTTTAGAAAGGGATTTTTGGGTCTCTGAAAATGAACTGATTAGGATGTAAATCTGATTCTACAGCTTTTAGAGTTCTTGAATTTAAGAGTCTTTCTGGGTCTTTCTTTATTGAATCCATAATTTTTTCGCTTTGAGTTTTTGAAATTTTATCCGTGAATTCATTTGCAATGAAATTTAGTTTATCTTGCAAGTATTTATAAAATTCAGGTGGTAGAAGGTAATTTTTACTAATAATAGCGCCTTGTTTTAGAGTAATACGGCTTGGGCGCATCTTATTTATGTGTGTATAATTTATATTTGAAATCAAAATAAAATTAGGTAATTTAATATAGATTAGATGATCTCTATCCGCTATTGTCAGTAAGTCAATATCAATAGTTCTTGTAAAGTAGGCATTAAGGTTTGACTTTGTACATTTAAAATCAGCTATAGCACCACCTTCTAATGGTATTAGATGTTGTTCATATATACCTAAGTTACTTGAATTCCCTAATATATATTCTCGAAGAGTTGATTCAGCATTTTCAATCTCTGAACTCTTATCTGTGTCATGAATTTCAGTTAAATATATTAAAACTCTCCAAGATAATCCTGCACAAAATCTGCTTAACTGTTTGCTGTATGGAAGGTTATAAGTATGAGATTTTCTGTTCATGTAAGGATGAAAGATAGTATCTGCAAAATATGATTCGTCATTGGATAGAAGATCCTCACATTCTTTACACAATAATTTGGTTTTAATGATGTCTTGGCATCTAAGATTTGGTTTGTTTATGTCCCTTAAATATCCTGTCGCAGAGGTTTTGATTAGCCAACGACCAATAAATTTGGGGATAATATGACTCTCAATGAGCACTTTTTGTTTTTTACATAGTCGACAAGGTTTCATTTTTAGTAATTATGATTTTATATAAGGTATTAAATTAACACTTTAGCTTCATCAAAAAAACCCGCATTTAGCGGGTTTTTTTAGACTTAATCTTCTGCGAGAAAAAATTAAGCATTTTCGCGAGCAATTGCACGGTAACCAATATCTTTACGGTATTGAACACCATCAAAAGTCACTTTTTGGCAAAGCTCAAGCGCTTTCGCTTGCGCTTCACCAATTGTATTGCCAAGAGCCGTTACGCAAAGTACACGACCGCCAGCAGTTACAATGTCACCATTCTCAAGTGCTTTTGTACCTGCATGGAATACTTTTGCATCCGCCATTTCTGTGTCTAAACCAGAAATCACATCACCATTGCTAGAAGTTTCTGGGTAGCCACGTGACGCAAGTACGATACCTACAGTCTTACGCTCATCCCACTGCGCTTCCGCAGGTAAGTTACCTGCAATACCAGCTTCAACCAAATCAACTAAAGATGATTTTAAACGCATCATAATTGGCTGAGTTTCAGGGTCGCCAAAACGACAGTTGAACTCGATCACTTTAGGTTGACCTTGTTCATCAATCATCAAGCCTGCGTATAAGAAACCTGTATACACGTGACCGTCTTTTTTCATACCTTCAACGGTAGGAAGCATCACTTCATTCATGGTTTTTTCAAATACGTCAGCCGTCACAACAGGCGCAGGAGAGTAAGCACCCATACCGCCTGTGTTTGGACCTTGGTCGCCTTCAAAGATACGTTTGTGATCTTGTGAAGTTGCCATAGGCAAGATGTTGTCACCATCAATCATACAAATGAAAGATGCTTCTTCACCAGCAAGGAATTCTTCGATCACAACGCGTGAGCCAGCATCACCAAATTTGTTGCCTGCAAGCATGTCATCAATCGCATCAAATGCTTCTTGATTTGTCATGGCAACGATCACGCCTTTACCTGCAGCAAGACCATCAGCCTTGATTACAATTGGCGCGCCATTTTTTTCTACAAATGCTTTCGCTGCATCTACTTCTGTGAATACGTCATAGAAAGCAGTTGGAATGTTGTGGCGTTTTAAGAAGTGCTTGGCAAATGCTTTAGAACCTTCAAGCTGCGCAGCAAATTGAGTAGGACCCCAAATTTTTACACCCGCTTCACGGCAAGCATCTACAACGCCATTTACAAGCGGTGCTTCAGGACCAACCACGATTAAATCAACTGCATTGTTTTTTGCAAAGTCGATAATCGCTGCATTGTCTAAAATGTTAAGCGCAACATTTTCGCATTTATTTTCAGTTGCAGAACCCGCATTACCCGGTGCTACAAATACTTTTGCGACTTTGTCATCTTGTGCGATTTTCCATGCAAGTGCATGTTCACGACCGCCATTACCCAAAACTAAAATATTCATCGGTTCATACTCCATGAATCGAAAATGACATAAAGTCCTCAGCCTAAAAATAGGAGAGGACTTTATGCAAGATTAGAAATCTTTTAGCCCTAAATTGATTAAGGCTTTTTTGAAACGTCTTTGCTTGATCGGCACGTCGGAATCTTTCCAGTATACATTCAGATAAGGGAACAGACCTTCGGTTGGACCTACTTTTGTTAAGGCAAAAGTAGGCAAAACCATTGTCATCCGCAAAACTCGTCATATTTGATCTATGACCTCATTTTTCGCAGAAACAGGATATATTGAAATAAATCCTGCCTCAAACAATTGCGGATGACGGGTACGCGTATCAACTTAGATCTTGTTCCACAAAATCATGTATTAGTGGCGGAAGTGACGCATGCCAGTGAAGACCATTGCAATACCAGCTTCATCAGCAGCAGCAATCGTTTCTTCATCACGCATAGAACCACCCGGTTGGATAATGCATTTGATACCAGCTTTGGCAGCGTTATCAATACCATCACGGAATGGGAAGAATGCATCAGATGCCATTACAGCGCCTTCAACCACTAAACCAGCATGTTCAGCTTTGATTGCAGCAATACGAGCAGAGTTCACGCGGCTCATTTGACCTGCGCCCACACCAATCGTTTGACGGTTTTTAGCATAAACAATTGCGTTTGATTTAACGTATTTCGCAACTTTCCAAGCAAAGATCATGTCATCGATTTCTTGTTCAGTTGGTGCACGTTTAGTCACAACTTTTAAGTCATCTTTCGTGATCATGCCTAAGTCTTGGTCTTGAACCAATAGACCACCATTTACACGTTTGTAATCTAACTGAGCTTTACGTTCAGTGATTGCAGGAAGTTCGCCACATACAAGTACGCGTACGTTTTTCTTCGCGCCAGTTACTTCAAGCACGCCTTCAGCAACGCTAGGAGCGATGATCACTTCAACGAATTGACGGTCAACAATTGCTTGAGCAGTTGCAACGTCTAATTCACGGTTGAATGCAATGATACCGCCGAATGCAGATTCAGGGTCGGTTGCGTATGCAAGGTCATAAGCAGCTTGAATGCCGTCAAGTGATACTGCAACGCCACATGGGTTTGCGTGCTTAACGATTACACAAGCAGGTTTAGCGAATGATTTAACACATTCAAGTGCAGCGTCAGTGTCTGCAATGTTGTTATAAGATAATTCTTTACCTTGTAACTGTTTTGCAGTTGAAACAGATGCTTCAGTTGCTGTGTCTTCTACATAGAACGCAGCAGATTGATGCGGGTTTTCACCGTAACGTAGATCTTGAGCTTTGTTTAATTGCGTGTTGAATGTACGTGCAAATTTGTCAGCAGTACCTTCTTCTTTACCTACGCGAGCGCCTAAGTAAGATGCGATCATACCGTCGTATTGAGCAGTATGTTCGAATGCTTTAACTGCTAAGTCAAAACGTGTTGCGTAAGATAAAGCACCCTCAGCTTTAAGCTCAGCAATCACAGTTGCATAGTCAGCAGCATTTACCACGATACCTACAGAAGCATGGTTTTTAGCAGCAGCACGAACCATTGTTGGACCGCCAATGTCGATATTTTCAATCGCATCTGCAAGTGAACAGTTTGGTTTAGCCACAGTCGCAGCGAAAGGATAAAGGTTAACAACAACTAAATCGATTGCATCGATGTTGTGTTCAGCCATCACAGCTTCGTCTAGACCGCGACGAGCTAAGATACCGCCATGAATTTTCGGATGCAATGTTTTAACACGGCCGTCCATCATCTCTGGGAAACCAGTGTGCTCTGAAACTTCAACTACAGCCACATTATTGTCTTTCAACAATTTGTATGTGCCGCCAGTAGATAAAATTTCTACCCCTAGAGCAACTAGGTTTTGTGCAAATTCAACAATTCCGGTTTTATCGGAAACAGAGATTAAAGCGCGTTTAATAGTCATGATCTTCGTCACAGTTATCAAGGAACAAATTAAATCAAAAAAGGCAAATGCAAGATAAAAAAAATGCCTGCGGAAGCCGCAAGCATTTTATCACTTATTCGCTCATTAAACCGTGAGCTTTTAACTTTTTACGTAAAGTGCCACGGTTCAAACCGAGAATCTCGGCAGCGCGTGTTTGATTACCACGCGTATACTCTAGAACTACAGATAAAAGAGGTTTCTCCATTTCTGCTAGCACCATGTCGTACACTTGAGAAGGTTGCTCACCTTGCAATTGTGCGAAGTAATGGCGAACTGCGCGATCTACGTGAATACGAAGAGCGACATCAGATTGTGCAGTAAAAATAGGAGATTTGCTATTCATGCGAATTAATCCGAAAAATCAAAATATCACTTGGGTAAAGTGATAGTTATAAAGTGGTCTAAAATTTAAATGAACTCCGTTTTAGATCCTAAAACGGTTGGTTCTAAAACTGTACATTTAGCATGCCACAATCTGTCAACTTGGTCGAAAAATAAGCGTAACAATAGTTAAATATATGTTACGGACCATTTTAAAAACAAAAAAATCTGCTCTATACGCGATATATATATAAGGCGCATTTCGCTGATGTTCTATTTGTATTAAAAAGACTGAAGAGATTGCAGCACAAAGCTTTCGTGGCGCGTATCATACCATTGTCTAAGAAAAAGTGAGCAAGAAAACTGCATTTTTTTTTAATTTTTTTTGCAATTTTTAATAGTTTTTTTCAATTTTACGGGCGAATGATTTCTAAAGTATAGCTGTCGAAGCTTTTACGTGCATGCGAGAGCTTAAAATTGAAGTTATATGGTGTGTTGCTTGGTATGCGTTGAATACCTGTAAGGCTGTCTGTGAGATAGTCTTTAGGTTGAATGTTGTAAACTGCAAATTCTTGTCCGTTGTGTTTTAGCTCTACACGAATGATTGGCAGTAATAGGCTACGAGTGTGATGATTGATAATTTCACCTCTAAATAAGACTTGGTCTTCACCATCAGCTTTTACACGTACTTTCTTTAAGTTAACTAAATTGTAGTGCTCTTCAAGCTTTGAACAGGTAAATACTTCACAGATACCATTAAAAGCACTGCTCATGATAGGGCTGTTTTTTAAATACTGTGGGTTAAACCAAAAGAACTGAAAGAGCAGTACGCTAAAGAGTAGGACGTTAACTGTTGTCCAACCTATATAGCTAAGTACGGAACGTTTTTTTTCTACTTCCGTATTTTCAGACCAGTTTAAAGCAGGGAAGTTGCCAATTGGGTCTGTACTAAAATAGTTAAGGTTATTAAGGTAAGTGCGGAGGTCAATATTTGAGTTTTCGACTTTTTGATCAAATATTGCTAGTAGTCTATTGCTATAAATGTTGGTTGCAATTTCAGCTTGATCTGCCTCTAAGTTGATTTGTGCAACATCTATAGGTTCAGCCGAAATAGGGGCAGGTTTTTTTTCAACAGCGTTAAACATCTGGACGTTGTCACTTTGGACATCGACCAGATGTGATAATGCATTAAATGTATGGGAACATTTTGCACAGCAAACCATACCCTGCGAGATCGTCAACTGAGCGACAGATATGCGGTAAGTGGTCGAACAAGATGGACAAAAGGTCTGTTTGTTGCTCATAAATGCTTTTACATAAAATGATTAATACGAGTGACGTTTTCCAGAGATTCTGCACCAGTATTCGTCACGTTTTTCGACCTTTAATATATCAAAGAATTTACTGTAAATGTTAGAAACATCAGCAACTTGCTCTTCAATTACACCTGCAAGTGCGAACTCTCCCTCAGATTTAATTAAAGTTGAGAATTCTTCGGCAAGCATCATTAATGGGCCTGCAAGAATGTTTGCAACAAATACGTCAGCTTTTTCATTTTTAAGCTCAGAATTGAACTCTTCTGGTAGGCCGACATACAGACGATCAAGAACACCATTTAGTTCTGCATTTTGTTTTGTTGCTAAAACAGCTTGTGGATCGATGTCAGTTGCATAAACTTTTTTTGCACCCAACAATAATGCAGCTACGCCTAAAATACCTGAACCACAACCGTAATCGATGACAATTTTATCTTTTACGTCAGTTTGACCTAACCATTGTAAGCATAAGAATGTGGAAGCATGGTTACCTGTACCAAATGCTAGGCCCGGGTCGAGCTTAATATTTACAGCATCGGCTTCAGGTGGTGTCATCCATTCAGGCACGATCCAGTATTTCTCACCAATTTGAATTGGCTCGTAAGCATCCATCCATGTGCGTTCCCAAGCTTGATCTTCAATAAACTCATGGCGTAATGGTGCTTCTGGCATTTGGGCAGTAATAAATGTTAATAAAGCATCAACATCAATTTCTTCGCCTTCTTCTTCGGCGTAGATACCTGTCACAATGACTTTGTTCCAAAGCGGTGTTTCACCCGGAAGCGGTTCTAATAAATCCTGATTTTCAGCATCATCTAAAGTTACGCTGACAGCACCTAGTGAACTTAGTAGTGTTTCTGTGAAATCTACTTGTGCTTGATCAACAGTAATATGAATTTGTAGCCACTTCACAGTTAAGAACCTAATCGTATTATTTAAAGAGCTATTGTAGCGGAACTTCATGAACTCCGACTATAGCTTGACGGGCTAACATAAAAATAAAAGGATACTAAAAACGTATCCTTTTATTAGTTTGGGCTTGAGTGAGTAAATGAAACTAAGTTAGTTGGGTTGAGTTTCAACTTCTGTTGGGGTAAAAGCTGCAAATTTATTGAGCAACAGACCAAAGAGTGCGGCAAAGATATACATAAAAATTGAATAAACCGCTGCAGGCATTGCAATCGCTGTATTCATTAGTACAGTCAGTGCGATAGTCATAGCTAAAGTGCTATTGTGAATACCAATTTCAAAGGCACAGGCGCGGGCTTGTGTACTATTAATACCAAATAGGCGCGGTACAAAATAGCCAATACATAAGCTACAAATACAAAATAGCGCAGTTGCAATACCAACTTGAGAAATATATTCACCAATATTCTGCCGTTCTGCCACTATTGCACCAATAATGATTAAAACCAGAAAAATCACGGCAAATATGCGTAAAGGTTTGTTGAGCTTTTCGCTTAGGCGTGGTGAGTAATGGCGAATGAGCATACCAATGGCAACGGGTACAATAATAATGCTAAAAACTTGTAAGATTTTAGAGAACTGTAAGGTGATTTGTTGACCATCTTGCAGAAAGTGGGAAATCGCAAAATTGACAATTAAAGGTAAAGTAAACGCGGCAATCACTGAGTTAATGGCAGTGAGGCTGATATTGAGCGCTAAGTCACCTTTAAATAAATAGCTAAATAAGTTGGCTGTACTCCCGCCTGGTGAGGCAGCTAAAAGCATGAGTCCGACAGCGAGTAATGGGGGTAATGCCAGTAGTTTACATAGTAAAAATGCAATACTCGTAAGTACGATGAGCTGGCAACACAATGCAACAAGAACAGCTTTAGGGTGTTTTCCGACGCGAGCAAAATCTTTTAAAGTGAGCTCTAGGCCAAGTCCAACCATAATAATGGCAAGTGCTAAAGGGAGTAATATCGTAATAATTTGTGAGTTCATCCTTGCCTCGTTTGTTAATTTTTTCGAACTTAGTAAGCAGTGTTAAGTGAGCAAGCTCCTTGGTTGTGGATTGAAAGTTGTATTTAATTTCTTGTTGTTGCGAGATTTGATCTCAGATTTTTTATGGATTGCCTCAATCTGGTTGAGGCATGATTTGTTACTTCTTAAATAGTGTGTCGTTTGTGCAAGATTGAATACTGTATTAAGGCTTAACTTGGTTGCTGAGTAAATTGCTCTTTTTGCGCGTTAAGATATAGCCAAATCCAAAAGCGAATAAATACATATATATGGAATATACACCAGCAGGGATGGCAATGGTGGTACTAGATAGTACGGAAATTGCAATCGTGATTGAAATGGCAGTGTTGTGAATACCAATTTCAAAAGTACATGCACGGGCTTGTCGTTCTGTTAAGCCTGCTAAATGTGGAACCAGATAGCCAATAAACATACTGCTAAAGCAAAAAATTCCGACTGCAATACCAACATCGACAAAATATAAAATCACATTTGAGCGTTCACGGAACAGTGCATAAATAAAAATTGCGGTGAGAAATAAGATACACAGCATCCGCATGGGGCGATTACATTTTAAAGCAAGGTGTGGAAAATAATGGCGAATAAGCAAGCCAATACACACTGGGATAAAGATGATCAGAAAAATATAGGCGAATTTATCGGCCTGTATGCCAATCGTTGTATCAGACTGCATAAAGTAGTGTAATGATAGATTGACAATAAAAGGCAGGGTAAAGGTGGTAATAATTGAGTTAATAGCAGTTAAGGTTAAATTTAAAGCCACATCACCTTTAAATAGAAAACTCAGTAAATTAGCAGTCGGGCCACCCGGTGAGGCAGCTAAAAGCATAAGCCCAACAGCCAGCAATGGCTCAAGAGCTAAAACGACGCAAATAAAGAATGCAATGCTGGTTAAAATGACCAGTTGGCAAAAAAGAGCCAAAAAAATAGCTTTAGGATAACGCCCTACACGTAGAAAATCTTTAACCGTTAACTCTAGGCCTAGCCCCATCATCATAAAAGCCAAGATGACGGGTAGGAAAAAAACAAATACACCCGAATCCATGGAATATCCTTATTTTTATGTTCCTTCTGGATTGAGTTTAAACAAGTTTTCTAAATAAGCAACAAAGAAAAAGGGCGAAAATTAAGCATTTTGCCCCTTAGTTTGGATGGAGTGTGAACTATATTACATTCATATATTAAAAATTATCGGGGACTGGGTGGTGCAAAGCCTAAAGCACATTTACCTTTCACTTCTTTACCATCTACTGTAATTGATTTGGCGTTTGCATCACTATGACATGCCGAATTCAGCTCGGCTTCTGTGCCTAGTAGTTTAGTTTTGCTGCTAGAGAAAAACTGAGGCTGGCAGGTCCCATTCCAAATAATGCCGCGATAAGCAAAACTAACTTGATCGCCCTGGGTTTTGCCTTTACACACTTGTTGATACTTTTGTGCATCATAAGTGCTTTGAACTTTGTCATTTGCAGAGGCTGTAAATGAAGTTAAACATAAACCATAAAGCATGGCTGAAAGAAAAATATTCTTATACATGGCCGTTGTCCTTAAGTTTTTGTTGGAACACACTCTAGATTAATAAATAGTCAAAATAAAACAACCGCTATTGCGTTATGAAGAGGATATAAATGTTTTAAATTGCTGAATTTTGCAAATTACGTACAGGCTTAAATGGATTTAATGTGCTTTTGTGTAGTGAAAATAAGATAAAAAACGACTGAATCAGTCAACTTATAAGTGAAATTTTGCTATAATCTTGGGTCATCCATTTTTTGAAATCTCTCCATACCACTATGCATTATCCTAAAGTTTACGATGTCATTGTTATCGGTGGCGGTCACGCAGGTACCGAAGCAGCTCTCGCTGCGGCTCGCATGGGTCGACAGACTTTGCTTTTAACTCATAACATTGAGACTTTAGGGCAGATGAGCTGTAACCCAGCCATTGGTGGTATTGGTAAATCGCATTTGGTGCGTGAAATTGATGCCTTGGGCGGTGCGATGGCATTGGCTGCCGATAAAGGCGGTATTCAATTCCGTATTTTAAACTCACGTAAAGGTGCGGCAGTACGTGCAACACGTGCGCAAGCTGACCGTGTACGCTTTAAAGCGGCAATTCGTGAAACATTAGAAAACCAAGCGAACTTAGATATTTTCCAGCAAGCTGCTGATGACCTCATTGTAGAAGGTGATACCGTTAAAGGTGTGATCACACAAATGGGTGTTCGCTTTGATGCAAAAACTGTCGTATTAACTACGGGTACATTCTTGGGCGGTGTGATTCACATCGGTCTAAACAATGCATCGGGTGGTCGTGCGGGCGATCCGCCTTCAATTTCGTTGGCTGCGCGCTTACGTGAATTGAATTTACCTGTAGGTCGTTTAAAAACAGGTACACCACCACGTATTGATGCACGTTCTGTCGATTTTTCTGTAATGACAGCGCAGCCGGGCGACTTCCCATCTCCGACGATGTCATTTATGGGTGATGCGTCTATGCACCCAGAACAAATTAACTGCTATATCACGCATACCAATGAACGCACACACGACATTATTCGTGGCGGTTTAGATCGTTCACCGATGTATACAGGTGTAATTGAAGGTGTAGGTCCACGTTACTGCCCATCAATTGAAGATAAAATTCATAAATTTGCCGATAAAGACTCACACCAAGTATTCCTTGAGCCTGAAGGTCTGGATACTCATGAGCTATATCCAAATGGTATTTCAACATCACTTCCTTTTGATGTGCAGTTTGAATTGGTTCGTTCAATCCGTGGTATGGAGAATGCACACATTCTTCGTCCGGGTTATGCAATTGAATACGATTATTTCAACCCACAAGCATTGAAATTCTCTCTTGAAACCAAAGCAATTAATAACTTGTACTTTGCTGGTCAAATTAACGGTACAACAGGTTATGAAGAAGCGGGTGCACAAGGTTTACTTGCAGGTTTAAACGCTGCGCGCCGTGCATGGGATCAAGAGCAATGGACACCAAAACGTGATGAAGCGTACATGGGTGTATTGGTTGACGACTTAATTACATTAGGTACGAAAGAACCGTACCGCATGTTTACCTCACGTGCGGAATACCGTTTGATGCTACGTGAAGACAATGCGGATCAGCGTTTAACTGCGATTGGCCGTGAAATGGGTCTGGTAGATGATGCGCGTTGGGATTCGTTCTGCCAAAAAATGGAAGCGGTAGAAACTGAAAAAGGCCGTTTACAGCATCTTTGGGCTGCGCCAAACAACCCATTGGGTAAAAAATTCGTTGAAATGACAGGTGATGATCTGTCTAAAGAAACTAACGCAATTGATTTGTTAAAACGTCCAAATATTAATTTTGCTCAAATTGCTGAGCTTACAGGTTCAGAAGTGTCTGCATTTGTGGGTGAGCAAATTGAAATTGCAGTGAAATATGCGGGTTATATTAACCGTCAGCAAGAAGACGTTGCGCAAATGAAGCGTTTGGAAGATACCAAAATTCCTGCTGATTTTGATTATGACGCAGTTTCAGGTCTTTCTCGTGAAATTACCATGAAGCTTAAAGGTGTGTTGCCTGAAACACTTGCACAAGCCAGCCGTATTCCGGGTGTTACACCAGCGGCGGTTCAATTGGTGATGATTACGATTCGTAAAAATGCCAATGCTAAAAAATCTGCTTAAGATTTCAAGTTGAAATAAAAAAAACCCGCTTAGGCGGGTTTTTTTAAATTGTTTGGATTAATAAAGAAAGACCAAAATCAATAATGGTATTTTTTGCTATAAGAATATAAATCTTTAATAACAATATATGGGTTGGGGTTTAAATTGAATCAATTAAGTTTAGAAGATTTGCATTTAATTATTTGTGCAGATTTGTGTGATCAGATTGGAGATGGTGAATATACTCAGTCTGAGCAGGCATGCTTTGTCGCGGGAACTTTAGTACATACGAATAAAGGATTAGTTTCAATTGATCAGCTTAAGATCGGGGATATGGTGCTTTCTAAACCTGAATCTGGTGAAGGAGAATTGGCTTATAAGCGAGTTGTACATACATTTAAGACCAAAGATAAGAAGCCGATCATTTTTCAAAGATATATGACACAAGAGGGTGTCGGGTATTTGTTTTGTACTAAGGAGCACTTGTTTTGGGTGGATGAGTATATAAATGAAATTGAGGGAAAAGTTATAATAAAAGCGATAGGTTGGGTGCCAGCAATTCAGCTTGATGCTACGTGCTTACATTGCTTGCAAACTTCTAATCTTAAATTTGTTGCAGTTGATACATTTGAAGATCAATATAAACTCTTACAAAGTTCTACATTAGACTCTAGATTGGTTTATATGCATAACACCCAAGAACGTATGGGGATTTTTGATTTTCGTAGTGGTAAACCTGTTTGTTTAAAAGGAGGCGGAACTTCATTTGATTCACTCACATCTATATCGAGTGGTAATCTTTTGCCGACTGAAGATGTTTATATTTATCCTTCATCAGATGATATTCCTGAAGTGCAGGAAATATTAAATTCAGATGCTTTAGGAGAATATTGTGATTATGTCTATAATATTGAAGTAGAAGATTATCATACATATTATGTGGGGGATATTGGTATTTGGGTTCATGATATGGGTGGGTGTAAGGTATCTATCGGAATCTGATTTAAGTAGCATTTAAAGTGTGCGATCAGTGCATAATTTCAGGATTCGATGCGTTTTATAATAAATGGTGGCCTTTATGTTTCTTAAATGTAGTTTCAGGAAATTTTGGCGATCAAGGTATTTCATTCGCATATTATGCACGATTATTTTAAATACTTCGTTTTAAATAATCAGATGGGGATAAATCTTTTATTTTGAGTTTTTATTCTTTGGAAGCAATCAACATAATTTTTAAACTGATGGAAAATCTTTGCTAAAATACTCAAAGTTCCAAATTTTGATCATTCCAATGTCATGCTAACTCATTGAACTTGACACTTAAACCACTCAAAACATCGCTTGCCCACATTGTCATCAATACATCATCAATTGTTAAGAAGAGCAATATATTTAACTATGTGAGCACATTTTATTTATGGTGTGAATACATTACCAATGAATCCAAGCAAACCATGCAACAAACAGTTGCTGATTTTCCTGCCAATGATAATCAAATCAATACGTTTGCTGAGTTAATAGTTACGAACAATTCGTGCAATATTTGATTATAAATTCTGATTTCGGTGTGGCAGGCTATTCGCGTTTTAATGGCTTAGCCTTTAACTTCTTCTTCGACTTTATCGTCAGCACTGTCCATGCCAAGCTTTTTAAGTTTGAGTGTCAGCGTATTGTCACCAGTCTTGAAGTCCAGCCATATGGTGCTTACGGCCACGGGGTTGCTGTAAAGTATCATTGATTAGTGCGCAATTTCTTGGACTGTAAAGCTCATTATAAATATTTATTAGTAAGTAATTATTTGATTGTAATACATTTTAAAACCAGAAAAAACACGGATAGAATTTTCAACAGCACAGCATTTTATCTGAAATCATATTATCTATTGTTTTTTGTTATAGCTGTATAGCTAGAAGCTTTGTTTTTATTAAGTTGCTGTTTTTTAGTAATAAAATTAATAAATAAGACTTGAAATGTATTGTTATGCAACCTTTTGCTTATAAGTTTCATTAAGTTTGGCTTATAAATTAAACTTTAATCCGACTATTGTAGTGGTATTTATTGTGACTCAATCGGCAGAGAATGCACACACAGTCAGATGTGGCTGTGTGTGTACTACGGATGGAGTTAGATCATGGCACAAGTACAAACGAGGAAAATACAGAAAATTTTAACGGTATTTTTGTGTTTCTGGGTGGCGTTTTTTGAAGGTTTTGACCTACAGGCACCTGGGATCGCGGCGAAAGGAATTGCAGCGACATTTTCATTAGATCAGGTACAAATGGGCTATGTGTTTAGCTTAGGGGTATTTGGTATGTTATTCGGTGCATTTTTTGGTGGCCGTGTAGCAGATTATTTAGGGCAAAAGAAAGTGTTGATGCTTTCAATTGCAATCTTTGGCGTATTTATGACAATCACTGCATTGGCGCCAAGTGTAGAAATATTATATGCAGCTCGCTTTTTTACAGGCTTAGGTTTGGGGGCTGCTATGCCAACCATGATTTCAGTGGTGGGTGATGAAGCAACTGAAGCAAACCGAGGTAAATTAAACAGCTTGATGTATTGTGGCTTACCTGTAGGTGCAATCTTTGTTGCAAGCTTGGCTATTATCTTTAAAGATATTTCTTGGCACACATTATTTTTAATTGGTGGTTTAACACCTTTAGTATTGCTTCCATTTATGGCAGTTATCTTAAAAGATAAGCGCAAAGAAAAGATCGAATCAGTAGTGGCAGAAGCTGTGCCGCCAATGGCGCAAGTGCTTTTTGCAGAAAATCGTTACAAATACACATTGCCGCTGTGGGTAAGTTTCTTCTTTACCCTAATGGTGAATTACATCTTAATCAGTTGGTTGCCAAACTTACTGATGGAGCAAGGCTTAGAAAAATCACAAGCATTCATGATTATGCTGATTTTCCAAGTAGGTGCGGTTATTGGTACGCTTGGCCTAGGTTACTTACTTGACCGTTTAAAATTGTGGCAAATGGCTGTGATTATCTATATCGGTCTATTTATTGCGGTATTAATTTTATTCACAACCAAATCCATTCCATTGTTGGTATTTGCAGGCTTAATTGGGGGTATTTTCTCTACAGGCGGTCAATCGATTCTGTACGGCATTTCACCAATTTTCTATAACTCAGCCGGCAAAGTAACAGGTGTAGGCAGCGCAATTTCTCTTGGCCGTTTGGGCGCGATGACAGGGCCTCTGCTGACAGGTAAAATTTTAGCGCTCGGTTTGGGCACGACAGGTATCTTGCTTGCAAGTGCGCCGGGGATTGTGCTTTCAGCGGTGGCTGTGGCAGCGTTATCTGCTTATAAATCGAGTAAAAAATAACGCGAATTGTTGTGGTAAAAATTGAGATATAAAAGGAAGCTTTGGCTTCCTTTTTTGTGGAATCTGACATTCAGGCTAAGTTAGAATATAAAAATAGCATCAGCAAATACTGAGTTTTTGCTAAAATCATTTGATTCACTCAAGATATAAATATTCATGGCTTATCAACTTATTCAACTTTCTATTCAGGCAACCGACAATATTAACTGCCCGCACTGCCAGCAAGCCGTGATTAATTGGTCAGAAGAGCAGTATGTACAGCCGTGTGAGCACACGTTATTTATCGCTATGGATATTGGTTTTGAATACATTACGGATGAATTTGAGCATACTTTGCGCCGTACTGTAGATGATATGCATGCCAATGACGATCAAGTGGTGGTGATTGAGGAACTAACAGCATCAAGTTATCCAGATTTTGTTATTTATCAGTCAGATTTAGGTATTGATGGTTACTTGCGCTATGTGGGGATTACTGCTTAATGCACTAAGGTTTCAATAAAAAAGGCTAATCCGAAGATTAGCCTTTTTTATTGCATGAGCCGAAAGAATTAGCTTTCTAATTCTTCTTCAACTTCATCGTCGGCACTGTCCATGCCTAGCTCTTTGAGCTTACGGGTAAGCGTATTACGTCCCCAACCTAAAAGCTCAGCTGCATGACGTTTACGACCACGGGTTTGCTGTAATGCGGCATTAATCAGTGTGCGCTCAAACATAGGTGTGGCAATGTCTAGAATCTTCATTTCGCCATTTTTAAGCTTTTGTACCGCCCATTGGCCAAGTAGCTCGTCCCAATGGTGAATTGAAACACGATCTAAAGTATTTGGCGCAGGCGAACCTTCACCACTTTGGTGAATTGGAATTTGTTTGAGTTCAGAAGGTAAATCTTCAGGATAAACCTCACGACCTGTAATCATCACTGTGAGCCAGCGACAAGTATTTTCCAATTGGCGCACGTTGCCTTGCCAAGGCAGTTTTTGCATATATTCTTGCGTTTCAGGACGCAATATTTTTGGACTGACGCCCAATTCTTTACCTGCACGCGCCAAGAAATGCTGCGCAAGCATAGGTATGTCTTCGCTACGGTGTGCAAGTTTTGGAATGTGAATACGAATCACGTTCAGGCGGTGATACAAGTCTTCGCGGAAGCGACCTTCATGAACAAGTTTTTCAAGGTCCTGATGGGTTGCAGCCACAATACGTACATCAACCTTTACAGGAATATGTCCGCCTACGCGGTAGAACTCGCCATCGGCCAATACACGTAGTAAACGTGTTTGGGTTTCAAATGGCATATCGCCAATTTCGTCTAAAAACAGCGTACCGCCATTGGCTTGTTCAAAGCGACCTTGGCGTTGTGTATTTGCACCCGTAAATGCGCCTTTTTCATGACCAAACAATTCTGTTTCAATCAAATCTTTGGGAATAGCAGCCATGTTGAGTGCAATAAACGGTTTGCTACTACGCGGAGAGTGGCGATGTAACGCATGCGCAACCAACTCTTTACCTGTACCAGATTCACCATTAATGAGTACCGTAATGTGCGATTGTGATAGACGACCAATAGCACGAAATACTTCCTGCATTGCAGGAGATTCACCAATAATTTCAGTGGATTGAATGGGTTGAACGGTTTTTGCAGATTCTTGTTGTTGAAGCTTCGCAATATGCAAAATTGCACGATTGACCAAGGCTAATGCTTCATCAATATCAAAAGGTTTTGGTAGATATTCAAAAGCACCAGTTTGATAGCTCGACACGGCAGATTCTAAATCTGAGTGCGCTGTCATAATAATGACAGGAAGATCGGGATGACTACCTTTGACTTTGCCTAGGAAAGTCAAACCATCAATACCGGGCATACGAATGTCAGTTAAGATGACATCGGGTGCATCTACACTAAGTTGATCGAGTGCAGATTGAGCCTCTTCAAAGCTGGTAACATCAAAACCTTCTTCTTTAAATGTTTTTTCTAAAACCCAGCGCATCGCGCGATCATCATCGATGACCCATATTTTATTTCGCGACATGTCCTGACTCCCAAGGTAAATATAAGCTAAAAGTTGTTTTGCCGGGAACAGATTGGCATTCAATCATTCCGTTGTGTTGATGCATAATATTTTGCGCAATACTGAGGCCTAAGCCTGTACCTTTAGCACGTCCAGTCACTAAAGGATAAAACACAGATTCTAAAATTTCTTCAGGTACACCTGGGCCGTTATCTTCAATGTCAATGCGTACAGCAGAGCGTTTGAGTACACCATTTATGGTAACTAGGCGCTGAATACGCGTGCGAAGAATCAGTTCTGGTTGGTGTTCTTCAAAGAAATCTTTATTTTCAGTCATGGCTTGCACAGCATTAACGCTAATGTTGAGCATGACTTGAATGAGTTGATCGCGATCGGCCATGACATCGGGTAAAGAAAGGTCATAGTCACGTGTGATTTTTATTTTCTTTTTGGTTTGGTTCGCAATGAGGGCACGTACACGTTCTAAAGGCTCGTGTACATTGGTTGGTTCATAGCTTGGAAGTTGGCGTGAACCCAGCATGGTGTCGGCCAAATTACGCAAACGATCGACTTCACTAATAATAATGTCGGTAAATTCACTGTACTGAGGGTCATTTAAACTACGAGCCAAAAGCTGTGTTGCACCGCGGATGCCACCCAATGGGTTTTTAATTTCATGTGCCACGCCACGAATCAGTTGGCGTGCGACTTGATGTTGCTGAATGAGATTCTCTTCTTTAGATATTTTGAGCATTCGGTCAATTGGATTAAGCTCAATAATCAATAAAGGGTGATATGACTTGCCTGAACTTAAAAGCGATACCGTGTAATCAACATGAATGTCTTTGAAGTTCACATTAATCGTTGCTTCGCGTCGTGTATAAGGTTGCCCAGATTGTAGGGTGTTGTTTAGGGCTTCTTCTGTATTGAATTCATCATTGGGCATGTGCAATAAATGAAGTACAGGCAGGCCTTCAGCCCGAAGTAAACTGATGTCAAAAAGTGCTTCACATGACGAATTTAAGTAATAAATATTGAGATTACTATCGACCAGTAAAATCGCTGTGGTTAAATTATCTACTAATAGCCGATAATCGATGGTCATAGGTTGATCCATTAGCGGTGGGTGTTCTGTTTTAAAATGGCGCAATGGCATCTTCATAAGGCATTCTGTTTTCAGTAAACGGACTGAATTGATGCAGAGTAAGCAAAATGCACGCCAACTTTTCTAAAAGAACGCCAAATTTGAGTGCTGAATTAAAAGAATGTGCCGAAGTTGGCCTTTAATTTAAATGTATAGCGAATAAAAAAAGGGCTGTAAATAAAATATGGTTCAAAATGGTGCATTTTTAATTATATGGATGAAATTATAGCATTATTTTGGTGCATGATATAAAGAGTGGCCTTTTCACCTATTTTTATGCAAAGAAAAGACATACAATACGCGCATTCTAGTGGAGCGCAGATTCATGAAATCCCCCAAAGTCGGTTTTGTTTCTTTAGGTTGTCCTAAGGCATTGGTTGATTCCGAACGAATTTTAACTCAGTTAAAAACTGAAGGTTATGATGTTGCATCAGATTATGATGGTGCAGATTTAGTTGTTGTAAATACCTGTGGTTTTATTGAATCTGCAGTACAAGAGTCTTTAGACGCCATTGGTGAAGCAATGAGCGCGAATGGTCGCGTGATTGTGACAGGTTGTCTAGGTAAAGACGAAGACAAAATTCGCCAAATGCATCCAAACGTCTTAAAGGTGACAGGTGCTGCGGCATATCAAGAAGTTATGGAAGCGGTACATGAGTACGTTCCAGAGCCACCAAAACATAATCCATTCATTGACCTTGTTCCAGAACAAGGGATTCGTTTAACACCAAAACATTATGCATATTTGAAAATATCAGAAGGATGTAACCACCGTTGCACATTCTGTATTATTCCAAGCATGCGTGGTGATTTAGTTTCACGTCCAGTGGGCTCGGTATTAAGCGAAGCACAAGCACTCAAAAATGCGGGTGTAAAAGAAGTTCTTGTCATTTCACAAGACACTTCTGCATACGGTGTAGATACAAAGTACAAATTGGACTTTTGGAATGGCCAACCTGTAAAAACTAAGTTTTACGATATGTGTGAAGCTTTAGGGCAGTTGGGTATTTGGGTTCGTTTGCATTATGTCTATCCGTATCCGCATGTCGATGCTGTGATTGATTTGATGGCACAAGGTAAAATTCTTCCATATTTGGATATTCCATTCCAACACGCAAGTCCTAAAATCTTGAAGTTGATGAAACGTCCTGCTCATAGTGAAAATACACTAGAGCGTTTAAAAGTATGGCGTGAAAAATGCCCAGACTTAGTCCTTCGTTCAACTTTTGTTGTAGGTTTCCCTGGTGAAACTGAAGAAGACTTCGTGATGCTGTTAGATTGGTTAAAAGAAGCACAGCTAGACCGTGTGGGTTGTTTTACATACTCACCTGTTGAAGGTGCTACAGCAAACGATCTGCCAGATCATGTGCCTGAAGAGATTAAGCAACAACGCTATGAACGCTTCATGGAAGTTCAACAAGAAATTTCTGCAGCGAAACTGCAAAAACGTATTGGTCAAACCATGACAGTGTTGGTTGATGATTTAGAAGATGAGTTCCCAGTTGCAGTTGCACGCTCTTATGCGGATGCACCTGAAATTGACGGTAACGTCTTTGTCGAAGATATCGATAAATCATTGATTAAGGCAGGTGATTTGCTTGAAGTGGAAATTACCGATGCAGATGAATATGACTTATATGCGAAATTAATTCGTATTAAATGATTCACGAAAAATAATTGAAATTAAATAATTCGGAGTTGATGATGCTTGATTCTAAAAAACCGCGTTTTGGTCGCATTCTTCTAAAGCTTTCTGGTGAAGCTTTGGCAGGCAATAAAGATATGGGTATCGATGCACAAGTGCTCGATCAAATGTCACTCGCAATTGCGCACCTTGTTGGTTTGGGTGTTCAAGTGGGTATCGTTGTTGGTGGTGGTAACTTATACCGTGGCAGCCAGTTACAAAAGGATGGCCTCGTTGGTCGTGTAACAGGTGATCAAATGGGTATGTTGGCAACTGTAATGAATGGCCTTGCATTACGTGATGCTTTGGTGCGCCGTAATATTAAAACGCGCTTGATGTCTGCATTGCCAATTGGCGCAGTAGTAGAATCATATTCAAGCCGTGATGCAATTCGTCATTTAACTCGTGGTGAAGTGTGTGTATTTGTTGCGGGTACTGGTAACCCATTCTTCACTACAGATACAGCAGCATGCTTACGTGGTATCGAGATTGAAGCAAACTTAATCTTAAAAGCAACTAAAGTTGATGGCGTATACAACAAAGATCCAAGCAAATACGATGATGCTGTGAAATACGATGCTTTGACATTTGACCAAGTGTTAGATGAAAAATTAGGTGTAATGGATTTAACAGCAATTTGCTTATGCCGTGATCACAACGTGCCACTTCAAGTATTTGACATGAACAAAGCAGGTTCATTGTTGTCTGTAGTGATGGGTGAAAAAGAAGGTACTCACGTTACGAACTGATGTACGTGGGGCTGAAAGCTCTCTATACTACAGATTATATTTAGTTATACCTCATTTAAAATTTAGTAAGGAAGATCTTATGATTAACGATCTTAAAAAAGACGCCGAAGAACGCATGAACAAGTCGCTGGAGTCTTTAGAGCATGGTTTTGGAAAAGTACGTACAGGTCGTGCGCACCCATCGATCCTTAACGGTGTTATGGTTCCTTACTATGGTTCTGATGTTCCATTAAATCAAGTTGCAAACGTAGGTGTTGAAGACTCACGTACACTATTGGTTCAACCATTTGAACGTACAATGGTTGCTGCAATTGATAAAGCAATTCGTGAATCTGACCTCGGTTTAAACCCGATTACTGCTGACGCGATTCGCGTGCCAATGGCAGCACTAACTGAAGAAACACGTCGTGATATGCAAAAAGTTGCGCGTAACGAAGCTGAAAATGCAAAAGTTGCGATTCGTAACATTCGCCGTGATGTTTTAGGTGATATCAAAGCATTGTTGAAAGAAAAAGAAATTTCTGAAGATGATGAGCGTCGTGCTGGTGATGACATTCAAAAAATTACAGACAAATTTGTTGCTGAAGTGGAAAAACGTTTAGCTGCAAAAGAAGCTGAATTAATGAAGGTCTAATCTTGAATGACCGTTTCTGAAGAAAATTCCAGTCTTCCAAAACATGTTGCCATCATTATGGATGGCAACAATCGTTTTGCCAAAAAAAATCTAATGCAAAAAGGTGAAGGTCATCGTTCTGGTAAAGAGATCCTAGATCCAATTGTAGAGCATTGTCGACAAGCGAATATCCAAGCATTAACTGTGTTTGCATTTTCTAGTGAAAACTGGAAACGACCTCAATTTGAGGTTGATTTGTTGATGAAATTGTTAGAAGAAACAATTCATGAACAATTGCCACGTATGGAAAAATTTAACATTTCGCTTCGTTTTATCGGAGATCGATCACGTTTATCTCCAGAATTACGTGCACTCATGTTGCATGCCGAAGAAAGGACTGCTAACTTCTCTAGCATGACGCTGACCATTGCGATAAGTTATGGCGGTATGTGGGATATGGCGCACGCTGCACAGCAGATTGCGGCCGATGTTATGGCAAACAAATTAACGCTTGATGCAATAGATACCGATGTATTTGGTCGCTATGTCAGCATGAGTGATTTACCTGCAGTAGATTTGTTAATTCGTACAGGTGGAGATTTCCGTCTATCGAACTTTCTATTGTGGCAAGTCGCTTATGCAGAATTGTATTTTACAGATACATTATGGCCAGAATTTACCGTTGAAGAATTAGATGATGCTTTTGCAGTATTTGCAGGGCGTGAACGCCGCTTTGGTAAAACATCAGAACAAGTTCAACAAGCGTCACTTGAGAATTAATAAATGTTAGAGCGGATTATTACCGCATTGGTGCTAGTTGCGGTTGTACTGAGCTGTATGTTTGCTTCGTCTTCGCATTACCCAATGTTTGTGCTGATGATCATTGCAGCTGGGGTTGCTGGCTATGAGTGGTTTAAACTCATGCCTAAAAAATCTAAGAATGTAAATAAACTGCTTGCATGGGGCTATGGTTTAGTCACTGCTGCGATTTCTACCTTAGCATTAAGCTATAATGATGTGGCTTTATTACTTTGGGCAGCCTCGATTTTGACGTGGTTGCTCAGTGTTTATTGGGTGAAATCTTATCCAGAATATGACGGTTGGTATAATCCAACGCTTAAAGTCATAGGTTTGGTTTTGGTTTCAGCTGCTGTTACAGCCATTTTCTCTGTTTGGCAGAGCTCACCGTGGTGGCTCATGTACTTATTCCTGTTGGTTTGGGGTGCAGACAGTGGTGCTTACTTCGTAGGACGTAAGCTGGGTAAAAAGAAACTCGCACCCGATGTGAGTCCAAACAAATCTTTAGAAGGTTTGTATGGTGGTGTGTTTACTGCAATGTTAATCGTGGTTGTAGTTGAGGTGGTTTATCTTGACTTAAGCTTAGCAGAACATGCTTTATTCCTTATTTTATCTGTGATTACCGTATTTAGCTCAGTATTGGGTGATTTATTTGAATCGATGATTAAACGTCGTGCTGGCATTAAGGATTCGGGTCGAATTCTTCCTGGTCATGGCGGTGTGCTCGATCGAATTGACTCATTATTAGCTGCTGCCCCAATTTTTGCTGCGGGCATATATGTTTTAAAACTTCTTGGCGTAGATTTATAAATGTCTCAATCTGTTTGTATATTGGGTGCAACAGGGTCGATAGGTCAAAGTACCTTGAAAATCTTGGCGCAACATTCACAAGAGTATTCCGTTTTTGCAGTGACTGCGCAGAGCAGACTTGCAGAGCTGGTAGAAATTTGCAAACAGTACCGACCGAGATTCGCTGTTGTACCATCCTCTAAAGTAGATGAATTACGACAGCTCCTTGTGGCAGAGCAATTGGCTGACATCGAAATTTTGGCTGATGAAGCAGGCTTAATTGCTGTTGCTTCACATTCAGATGTTGATGTGGTGATGGCAGCAATCGTTGGTGCGGCTGGTCTGCTTCCGACTTTAGCTGCTGTAAAGGCAGGTAAGCGAGTTTTACTTGCCAACAAAGAAGCATTGGTGATGTCGGGCGATATCATGATGCAAGCTGCTTTGGATCATCATGCGACACTATTGCCTGTAGATTCTGAGCACAATGCTATTTTTCAGTGCTTACCTCAAAATTATTTTCAGGCCGAACGAAATGGTCAACCTAAACTGGGTGTGTCCAATATTTTACTGACCGCGTCTGGTGGTCCATTTCTAAACCATAGCCTAGAACAATTACATTCGGTGACACCTGCGCAAGCATGTAAACATCCAAATTGGTCTATGGGGCAAAAAATATCTGTAGATTCTGCTACGTTGATGAATAAAGGTTTAGAGTTGATCGAAGCCTGCCATTTATTTTCAATTGAAGAACATTTTGTAACAGTTGTTGTGCATCCACAGAGTATCATCCACTCTATGGTGCAATATGTAGATGGTTCGACCTTGGCACAAATGGGTAATCCAGATATGTGTACGCCAATTGCACATGCTTTGGCTTGGCCTGAACGCATACAAACGCATGTTCCAGCATTAAATGTATTTACACATTCGCAATTAAATTTTGTTGAGCCTGATACAACTCGATTCCCTGCGCTTCAATTGGCACGTCAAGCTATGAAAGTAGGTGGAACTACACCTGCGATTTT
Organism: Acinetobacter sp. SwsAc6; assembly: GCF_013391565.1. NCBI lineage: Bacteria > Pseudomonadati > Pseudomonadota > Gammaproteobacteria > Moraxellales > Moraxellaceae > Acinetobacter > Acinetobacter sp. SwsAc6. The sequence continues at coordinate 90,404 of NZ_JACAXE010000002.1, read as the reverse complement.
AAATGCAGCCAATGAAATTGCGGTGGATGCATTTTTAAAGCAAAAAATTGGATTTATGCAGATCCCTGCGATTGTTGAGCAAACATTGAATCAACTGGCACATCAGGCTGCAAACAATCTGGATGTGATTTTACAAGCAGATGCTGAAGCGCGTGCAATTGCACAACAATTGGTGACCAATAAAGGAAGTTAGTATGAGCGCCTTGTTTATTATTGTGGCTGCAATTCTGTTGTTGGGGCCCTTAATTGCAATACATGAGTTTGGTCATTATTTTGTTGCACGTAAACTTGGCGTAAAAGTGTTGGTTTATTCCATTGGGTTTGGGCCAACTATTCTGAAATGGACTTCTAAGAAATCAGGGATTCAATACCAGCTTTCGGCATTGCCATTAGGTGGCTATGTCAAAATGCTAGATGAGCGTGAAGGCAATGTTGCAGAAGAGGATTTACCTTTTGCATTTAACCGTCAGCATCCTTGGAAGCGAATTGCAATTGTAGCTGCTGGGCCATTAATTAATTTGGCCTTAGCCGTGGTTTTGTTTTGGGTACTTTTTTTACCTGCACAAGAGCAATTAAATACACGTGTAGGTAAAGTGTTGCCAAATACACCTGCTGCAACAATGCAGATGCATACAGGTGACAAAATTACTGCAATTGATGGTACACCTGTAAGTACATGGGAAAAGCTCAATTATGCGTTGGTTGACCGTGTAGGTGAAACAGGCAGTATTTTGGTGACAGCGGATCGTGCTGGAGAAGTCAAAAACTTTCAATTGCCTATCCAAGGTTTTCTTAAAGATCAATCTGAATCACCTTTAGATATTTTAGGTTTTGTTCCATACCGTCCAGTAATTCCAGCGACTGTCACAAAATTGAGTGAGGATGGGGCTGCGATTCGCCAAGGCATGAAGGCTGGAGATCGTATTGTTGCGATTGATGGTCAAAAGATGAATGATTGGTTTGATGTGGTACAAGTGGTAAAAGGATCACCAGAAAAGTTATTAAAGATTGATGTATTGCGTGATCAAAAAATTGTGCATTTAGAAGTAATGCCACAAGGTCAACGCGATAATATGGGTAAAGTCACAGGTGTGCTTGGGGTGCAAAGTGACCCTGGTAAAGTTGTGATTCCTGCAGAATATAAGCAAACAATTCAATACACACCAGTTGAAGCGTTTACAATGGCGCTAGATAAAACAGGTCAACTTTCGAGTATGATTCTGAACTCCATTGTAAAAATGGTTCGAGGTATGATTGGTTTAGATAACTTATCTGGCCCAATCACGATTGCAAAAGTGGCAGGCCAAAGTGCAGAAATGGGTTGGCAAACCTTTATCTCATTTATGGCACTCATGAGTGTGAGTTTGGGAATTTTAAACTTATTACCTATTCCGATGCTGGATGGTGGTCATTTAGTTTACTATTTTATTGAATTAATTCGTGGTAAACCTGTTTCTGAACAAATACAATTGGTTGGACTGAAAATTGGTATGGTACTGCTGGGTAGCATGATGCTACTCGCACTCTTCAATGATTTTATGCGTTTATAAGCGTAGATGACGAAATAAATTTAACAGCGGAAAAGACTGGCATGCAGCACACACATTTATTTATGCCTTTGGCACTCGTTAGTGCAATGGCAGCTACACAACAAATATATGCAGCGGATGATTTTGTAGTACAAGATGTAAAAGTAAACGGACTTGTCCGTTTAACACCAGAAAGTGTGTATGGCATGTTGCCAGTCACTAGTGGTGATCGTGTCAGCGATTCTTCAATAGCAAATGCAATTCGTACTTTATACGCAACAGGACTTTTTGATGATATTAAAACATCACAAGAAGGCAATAACCTGATATTTACAGTTGTAGAACGTCCTGTTATTTCTAAAATTGAGTTAAAAGGCAATAAGCTGATTCCTAAAGAAGCCTTGGAAGAAGGCTTAAAAAAAATGGGTCTAGCTGAAGGCGAAGTACTGAAAAAGTCTGCATTGCAAATTGTTGAGACTGAGCTTGAACAGCAATATATGCAACAAGGCCGCTATGATGCTGATGTTAAAGTAACAACGACTGCAAAACCAAATAACCGTGTTGATCTTTTACTGGAATTTACTGAAGGTAAAGCTGCAAAAGTTTTTGATATTAATATTATTGGTAATACAGTATTTAAAGATACTGATATCAAGCAAGCCTTTGCTGTGAAAGAAAGTGGTTGGGCATCTGTTGTTTCACGTAATGACCGTTATGCACGTGAAAAAATGGCAGCCAGCCTTGAATCATTGCGCGCAATGTATTTGAACAAAGGCTACATCAATTTCAATATTACCAATTCAAGTTTGAACTTGAGTGAAGACAAAAAGAACGTCTTTATTGAAGTATCAGTAGATGAAGGTGAGCAGTTTAAATTTGGCGAAACTAAATTCTTAGGTGATGCGCTTTACTCTGAAAAAGACCTTCAAGCATTACAAATTTATAAATCGGATGAGCTGTATTCACAAGAAAAAGTGAACGCAGTGAAGCAACTATTACTGCGTAAGTATGGTAACTCTGGTTATTACTATGCTGAAGTCAATGTGGTGCCACAAATCAACAATGAAACAAAACAAGTTGATTTAAACTACTACATTAATCCAGGTCAGCAAGTTACAGTTCGACGCATTAACTTTACCGGGAATAGTAAAACTGCGGATTCTGTATTGCGTCGTGAAATGCGTCAGATGGAAGGTGCATTGGCAAGCAATGAAAAAATTGATTTGTCAAAAGTACGTTTAGAGCGTACTGGCTTCTTTAAAACTGTAGATATTAAACCTGCCCGTGTACCAAATTCACCAGACCAAGTGGACTTAAACATTAATGTTGAAGAACAGCACTCAGGTACAAGTACACTTGCTGTTGGTTTCTCGCAAAGTGGCGGTGTGACTTTCCAAGCAGGTTTAAGTCAAACTAACTTCTTGGGAACAGGTAACTCAGTTGCGATTGATTTATCACGTTCAGAAACACAAGATTACTATAACTTAAGTGTTACAGACCCGTACTTCACTATTGATGGTGTACGTCGTGGTTATAACATGTACTACCGTAAAACCAAGCTAAACAATGACTATAACGTAAACAACTACGTTACAGACAGTTTTGGTGGTGGTATTAACTTTGGCTATCCAATTGATGAAAACCAAAGTATTAGTGCTGGTTTAAACATTGATAGTACTAAAGTGACAGCAGGTGCGTATGTATCAACTTATGTGCGAGACTACTTATTAGCCAATGGTGGTAAGACCACAAATACTTCAACCTATTGTTTGGTTGAATTGGAAAAAGATCCAACTACAGGTGAAATGGTATGTCCACCTGGTAAATTGTCACCGAAGTATGGCTCAGCATTTGAGGGTGATTTCCTAACCTATAACTTAAACTTAGGTTGGTCATATAACACATTAAACCGTCCAATGTTCCCAACCAGCGGTATGTCACATCGTGTGAATGCTGAAATTGCGGTACCGGGCAGTGATGTTGAATATCAAAAACTAACTTATGATGCGCAAGCCTTCTTCCCGCTGGGTAAAGACTTTGTATTACGTGGTTATGGTAAGTTGGGTTATGGTAATGATTTACCGTTCTTTAAAAACTTCTATGCAGGTGGTTTTGGTTCGGTACGTGGTTATGATAATAGTACTTTAGGCCCTAAATATCCTGGCGTTCAATACAGTGAAACACATCAGAAAGATTGGGATCCTGAAGAAGTTGGTGGTAATGCCTTGGTGCAATTTGGTACAGAGCTAGTGCTTCCAATGCCTTTTAAAGGTGATTGGGCACGTCAAGTTCGTCCTGTATTGTTTGCTGAGGGTGCACAAGTCTTTGATACACAGTGTAATGTGTCATCAGAAAAGATTTATCTCGATGCAACACTTGCAGTGGATGCTAAAAAGTACTGTGAAGACAATTTTGGCTTTGATGCAAAAAATATGCGTTATAGCGTAGGTGCAGGCTTTACATGGATTACCATGATTGGTCCATTATCGTTGAGCTATGCATTCCCATTGAATGAAAAAGCAGGCGATAACACGAAGAATATCCAGTTTGAAATTGGCCGTACGTTCTAAGTACGGTCCATTTCGGAATAAGTGATGGAAGTTAAAATGAAAATAATACTTAAAAGCCTATTCGCCCTTAGCGTATTGGGCTCTACTGCTGTACATGCCGCAGGCTATGGTGTGGTAGATCTAGAGCGTATTGTTGAGCAAAGTGCATATTTGAAACAGCAAAATATGTCTTTTCAGCAACAAATTAAGCCCCAAACAACACAGATTGAAAATCTGAGCAAAGAGCTTGAAGCTATGCAATTAAAAGCACAACAAAGTGCAAATAAATTGTCAGATGCGGAAAAGCAAAAACTTGCTCAGCAATATCAAACTAAGTTAAGCACTTTAAATGCTTTGCAGCAAAAAGTTCAAGCTACGGTACAGTCGAATATTCAATCGATTAACCAAGTTATGGACTCAAGAATTAAGCAAGCAGCTGAACAATTGCGGAAGGAAAATAATCTGGACGTGGTTTTGAATAAAAATTCAGCGTTAGCTTATGACGCTAAGTATGATTTAACTGATAAAATGATTCAAAAGGTTAATGCAATTAAGTAATCGATGAATCCTGAACAGTTAAGTTTAAAACAGCTCGCCGGCCTCGTGCAAGGCGAAGCTGTTGGTAATGCAGATTTACGACCCAAAGGTTTGGCTAGCCTTGAGCATGCACAGCCAGAGCATATCGCATTTGTAAATGCAGAAAAATATCTTGATCAAGCTAATCAATCTCAAGCCGGCGCACTGATTGTCACGGCAGAGCTTAAAGCACATCTCAATTCAGCCCAGCAAAACTTTATTGTGGTGGCTAATCCATATCTTGCCTTTGCCATATTGACCCATGTGTTTGAAAAAAAGAACACAAAAACGGGTATTGAAGCGACAGCCCAAATCCATCCATCTGCCATGATTGCCGAAACAGCCTATATTGGTCACTATGTTGTCATTGGTGAGCATTGTGTTGTGGGTGAGCATACTGTTATTCAAGCACATGCAACTTTAGATGATGATGTTGAGGTGGGGAGGGATTGCCTAATTGAATCACATGTTACCTTAATGGGTGCGTGCAAATTGGGTGATCGTGTTCGTATTCATGCAAATACAGTGATTGGTAGTGAAGGTTTTGGCTTTGCACCTTATCAAGGCAAATGGAACCGAATTGCACAATTAGGTTCAGTACGTATCGCAAATGACGTACGTATTGGGTCAAATTGCAGTGTTGATCGTGGTGCAATGGATGACACAATTTTGGAAGAAGGTGTCATTATCGATAACCTTGTGCAAATCGCACATAATGTTCATATAGGTGCGCATTCGGCTTTAGCTGCAAATATTGCAATCGCAGGTAGCACAACCATTGGCAAAAATTGTATCATTGGTGGTGCTAGTGCAGTCTCAGGGCACCTTAAAATTGCGGATAATGTGACTTTGACAGGAATGTCAATGGTGACAAATAATATTTCTGAAGCTGGAAAGTATTCTTCTGGTACAGCGTTGTTTGAAAATCAGAAATGGAAACGCACAGTTGTTCGTATGAGACAATTAGCAGATGTGCCATTGACCCAGCTGGTCAAACGACTTGATAATATGCAAGCTCAAATTGAGTCCCTTGAATCAACTTTTAAACTGCGTAAATAATATGATGACTGAGTCGAATACACCTGCATTCACGAAACCAGAGTTGCCAATGAGTGCACAAAAAATTCGTGAATATCTTCCACACCGCTATCCATTTTTGTTGGTTGATCGTGTTACTGATATCACTGAAAATAGCATTGTTGGTTATAAAAACGTTTCAATCAATGAAGAGTTTTTACAGGGACATTTCCCAGAATTTCCGATTATGCCGGGTGTGTTAATTGTTGAAGCAATGGCGCAAATTTCAGGTATTCTTGGCTTCGTAATGAACAATAAATTACCAACACCGGGTAATCTATTTTTATTTGCTGGTGCCGAGAAAGTGCGTTTTAAAAAGCCAGTCGTTCCAGGTGATCAATTGGTGTTAAAATCTGAACTTGTCATGCAAAAACGTGGTATTTACAAATATAATTGTATTGCTACTGTGGATGGCATAGTCGCAGCAACTGCGGAAATTATGATTTCGCATCAGAAAATAGAGCAAGCATGAGTAATAACGAATTCATTCATCCCACCGCTATTATTGACTCATCAGCAGTCATTGCTCCAGATGTGAAAATTGGCCCTTATTGTATTATTGGTCCAAATGTCACAATTGGTGCGGGCACCCAACTGCATTCACATGTTGTGGTTGGTGGTTATACCCGTATTGGTGAATACAATGAAATTTTCCAATTCGCAAGTGTTGGAGAAGTCTGTCAAGACTTAAAATATGCAGGGGAAGAAACTTGGTTGGAAATTGGTGACCACAATTCGATTCGTGAGCATTGCAGCTTGCATCGTGGCACAGTTCAAGATCAAGGTCTGACAAAAGTGGGTAGTCATAACCTATTAATGGTGAATACACATATTGCACATGATTGTGTGGTCGGTGATCACAATATCTTTGCAAACAATGTAGGTGTTGCAGGGCATGTGCACGTGGGCGACTATGTTGTAATTGGGGGTAACTCAGGTATTCACCAATTCTGTAAAATTGATTCTTACAGTATGATTGGTGGTGCATCACTTATTTTGAAAGATGTCCCAGCGTATGTCATGGTGTCAGGAAATCCTGCACATGCATTTGCAATGAATATCGAAGGCATGCGTCGTAAGGGTTGGTCGAAGAACGTGATTCAAGGTCTTCGAGAAGCATTTAAGTTGATTTATAAATCAGGCTTAACCACGCAAGAAGCTTTAGATAAAATTCGTGCAGAGATTTTACCTGAAGTATCTGAAGCGCAATTACTAATTGATTCATTAGAGCAGTCAAAACGTGGTATTACACGTTAAGCTTTAATCTAAAAAAGACCGCCATGAGGCGGTCTTTTTTATGGGTGTTTAACAGAAAATTTAACGTACATTATCTGCTATAACATCTAAATTATTTAAAGTATTTGGCTTCTTCAGACTGCGGGTAGCTCTTAAGTAACTTTTGTTTGTACTGCGTTGCTTGTGCTGTGTTGTGATCGACATCTTTTGCAATGCTATACAGCTGATAAAGTGCTCTAGAAGCACGTGCTGAATTTGGGTATTGGTTTGCGACAATGCTGTAATTTCGCTTAGCCTCGCTAAAATTAGATGGCTCTATCGCAACGTTAAACTCGGCCAGCCAGAAATGAGCATTACTGATATAAACGCTGTTTGGATTGTTTTTGATAAAGTTTTGCATTGGTGCAATGGCTTTTTTAGCTCCGCCTTGTTTATAGGCATCTAATGCTACTGTATATGCAGCTTTATCTAACTCATCGGATTTAACTGCAATTGGAGCAGTTTTTGTTGTTGTAGGTGTAACGGTTGATTTTGCAGGAACAACAACAGCCGATGTTTTAATCGTTGGGGTTGGTGTATTGTTCACTGGCGCAGTTTTTAAGGTGTTGCTGGTGCTGGGTGCAGTACCTTGTTGGTTATCCTCCTCGGGCGTAGCGCTTTCTTCTGAAGGCTCTACTTTTTGTTGTAATGTTTCTAGGCGTTGATCCAAATCAGCATAACGGTTATTTAATTCATTTTTAAGTTTTTCAATTTCGTTATCATGCTCTTCAATTTTACCGCGTAAAGTACGAATGTCATTTTCAAGCTGTTGATTTTTCTGCATGAGTTGCCAATTTAGATTGGTGGTTACCGTTTCACCTGAGCCTGTAGAAATAGCGGCTTGTGTATTGTTAGGTGCGTAACTCGCCGAATTTTGGCTTAAACCCCGTGATTCAATTGGAATATTGGCAAAAACGGGTGCGGTGCAGCAAAGAAGCAGTGTGCCGAGCGCATGTTTTTTTAACATAATTTAAGTTCCATATAGTCTTTTCATTAGCTACTCAACTTCAGTTGAGTCAGGCATCATGTTGATTTTCAATAGACACATTAAAAACGCCAACTTCATTAAATGCAATACGCATTTTCATGCTTGTTGTGATGAAAGGTAAATAAAATTCATTATGATGGAGATGGTATTTTTCTAAAAAATCCTTATTTTGATTTAAAAATAATCAAACGAATAAATGGTTTAGCTAATTTATGTCAGAGTGCTTGCAAGTTTAATAAAAATCTCTATACTCTGTTCTTGCAATGGTAGCCCTGCTGGTTACTTCGCAATTGTACTCTACGAACCCCGCCAGGACCGGAAGGTAGCAACGGTAGTAGAATTATGATGTGCCGAAGTTTTGCTGGTAGGGTTGCCACCAGTTTCTTTTATTATTATAAAAATTAAATCCTCTCTTTTATTTTCTCAATTTTACTTCTTTAATCAAAGTCTGTATCTGATTTACGTTTAATTGCCTTCATAATCGCATCCATTTCAAAACCTCGATACATTAAGAATCTAATTTGCTTTGCTTTTAGCTTTTGATCTGTCGCGACATCAGTTCCATACTTTTTTACTTTAAGTTCATAGGCCTGCTGTACCCAATCGGTTTCTTTTAGTTCATCTTGTATCAGCTGATGATCAACCTTTTTATTTTTTAATTTCATTTTAATTTGATTCGGGCCTTTGCCTTTACGCATTTGGCTCGAGAGCATCATTTCTGCAACACGCTGGTCGCTCTGATAGTTTTCACGTGAGAGCTCATCGACCAGTGTAATGACCTCATTGCGATCTTCTGCATATAGGGCAAGCTTTTCAATTAATTCGGCTTTAGAGAACTCTTTACGTGTAAGCACAGCAAAGGCGTAGGAGCGTAAGCGTGTGCCTTTTAGTCCGGGCTTAGTTTCCTTCACTGGGTCTGCAAATAAGCCATCTTCTGCTTTAAATGATGGGTTATCTGTTTCTTTGGGGTTATTTTGCGTTGTTGTGGCGGATTCTTCTTCACCAAACTGTTGTTTGAGCGCTTCATAATCGAGGAGTTTAGGAAATTTTGGATCGGTCATATCAAAAGTGGCATATTGCTGAACAATGAAAAACGCCCCGTAGGGCGTTTTATAGTTTAACCTGATTTAGATGTCATTATGCATCTAGAAAATCTGGTTCTTCTTCGTCTTTATCTTCAACAACAGGAGTACCTGTGGTCAGAAGTTGCTCACGGATTAATTTCTCAATCGTTTGTGCTAATTCTGGATGTTCTTCAAGATGGCGAATGGTATTGTTTTTACCTTGGCCAATCTTGTCGCCTTGGTACGAATACCAAGCACCCGCTTTATGTACGATGTCTTGTTGTACAGCAAGATCAATCAATTCACCAAGGTGGTTAACACCTTTGCCGTACAAAATTTGGAATAGTGCTTCACGGAAAGGAGGCGCCATTTTGTTTTTTACTACTTTGACTTTAGTTTCAGAACCGATGATTTCATCACCTTCTTTCACTTGGCCAATACGACGGATATCTAGGCGTACAGATGCATAGAATTTTAATGCATTACCACCAGTTGTAGTTTCTGGGCTACCAAACATCACACCAATTTTCATACGAATTTGGTTAATGAAGATAACCATACAGTTTGAGCGCTTAGCATTACCTGTAATTTTACGTAGTGCTTGGCTCATTAAGCGTGCTTGTAGGCCCATGTGCGAATCGCCCATTTCACCTTCAATTTCAGCACGTGGCGTTAATGCAGCTACAGAATCGACAACGATTAAGTCAATTGCACCAGAACGTACAAGCATGTCTGCGATTTCAAGGGCTTGTTCGCCATTGTCTGGTTGAGAAACCAATAGGTTGTCAATATCTACGCCAAGTTTGCGTGCATATTGAGGGTCAAGTGCATGTTCGGCATCGATAAATGCACATGTACCACCTGCTTTTTGACATTCAGCAATGGCTTGAAGTGTCATGGTGGTTTTACCTGATGATTCAGGACCATAGATTTCAATAATACGGCCTTTTGGTAAGCCACCAATACCTAGCGCAATATCAAGTGTAAGCGAGCCCGTAGACACTGCTTCAACTGCTTGTGTGGTATTGTCGCCTAAGCGCATTACTGTGTTTTTGCCGAATTGCTTTTCAATTTGGCTTAAAGCTGCGTTTAACGCTTTGCTTTTATTATCATCCATCTTACAACCTCAATACGATGTCACTAAACAATATACTCAAGTGGATGTATTTACTTTAAACCTTTTCCACCAGCGTATAGTGACAGAATTCATCCTGATTAACTATACCTATCACAGTGTGTGCGACACATTGTGACGCGTCATTCTACATCATCATGATACGACCATTGCTGGTCAAACATCTGATCATTTTCTTTTTTAAATTTACCAATATCACGACGATCTTTTTTGCTAGGTCGGTGATCTGGTCGAGCTAGATTATGCAACTTTCTTTGTGATGCAAGCAATTCCCGTTTGGCTAAACTCACTTCCGTTTCATCATAAAGTAGCTGAGCAACAGGAGCAGGGCCACGTACATCAGAGAGTGATTTTACTACAACGGTCTTTTTCTCAATGCCTTGTTGAATGGTGAGTTCCATTCCTACACGTACTTCACGTGAGACTTTTACGCGCTCACCATTTTGGTGGACTTTACCACCTTCTATGGCATGTTTAGCAATAGAGCGGGTTTTAAAAAACCGTGCAGCCCAAAGCCATTTGTCTATACGCATTCCAACCGCATCTTCGGCTAGGTTTGACTTACGCATATTTTTTGAGTTCCTCAGCTTGTTGTAAAATAGGGATGAGATCTGTTAATGCATCGAGCATTGGATAATTGAACGAATCGCGTGGTGCTTTATGTGAAGACGGTTGGCGAATACTAAACAAAGCATCTATTCCGTAGCCTTGCGCACTTTTTAAGACTTTTTCCGTATCATCAATAAAATAGCAATGTTTTGGGTTAAAAGGGTGACGTTCATGCAAAGCTTGCCAAAATTCATTAAATTCTTTGGCATGACCGACGGTTTCACTACTGATAATGACATCGAAGTAGGCGGCAAGCCCTGTTTCTTCTAACTTAAAAGCAAGGCCAGCTGTATCAGCATTGGTGGCCAGCCAAATCGGGTACTGATGCTGTTTTAAATATTCGAGTAATGCGATACAGCCTGCACGTTTTGCGACCTTATGTTTCTGTTCAATTTGCATCGCTAGCACATCTACGCCAACTTGTGAGGTCCAAAAGCGTGATGAGTACCATTTTAAGGTATGATTATGTTGTTGATAAAAATTGAATAAAGTCTGAGTGCTTTGCTCTAGACTACATTGGTGTAGCTCGGCATAACGAATGGGTAAGAGCTCATTCCAAATAAAGTCATCGTAGGCAAGATCAAGGAGCGTGCCATCCATATCAAAGATGATCGTTGGCTTTTCTGAATAATTTGACATATATAGGGCATTCTATGTTTAAAACTACAGCAATACCGCAAGACCCGACAATCTTACAGTTGATGCCCATTGTGACACAGGCATGTGAAATTTTGCGAGAAGAATATCGCCAGTATTGTGTCGGTGGTAATTTTGAGGTGCTGAAAAAGTCTGATCAATCACCTGTCACACAGGCGGATTATCGGGTAAATGCTTATATTTGTGAGCAGTTAATGAACTTGTCTGACTTGCCTATTTTGTCAGAAGAAGGTGAGCAGGATTTACGTCGGCAATGGTCTGAGTTTTGGTTACTTGATCCTTTGGATGGAACCAAAGAGTTTTTACATCAACGGCCTGAATTTACCATTAACCTGAGTAAGGTCTCAGGTGCAAATACGGTTTTTGCAATATTGGCCATACCAGGTGCAGGAGATGTTTATATCTGCCCAGAACAGGGAATGCCTCTAAAATATAATATTGATAGCCAACAATGGTTTGAATACGATGTTCAAACAACAACTGTAGTGCAGGTTGGTTTAAGTCAAAGCAGTCAAAACAAACCTAAGTATGCAGAATATCTGCAAGCTTTGTCGCAATTGACAGACTATGCGGTATTTAAGGCGGGAAGTGCGTATAAGTTTTGCATGATGCTAGAAGATCGTGTGGATATTTACCCGAGATTTCATCCAACCTGCGAATGGGATACCAGTGCGGGTCAATGTTTGATCGAACGCATTGGTGGTGGCTTACTTGATTTTAAAGGTCGTCCCTTTGTTTATAATCAGCGTGAGAGCTTGTTAAATGGCGGTTTTATCGCTTTTAAAGATGACAATATGAAAAAACTTGCTTTACAGGCACTTGAGTTAATGCAGATCAGCGATTGAGCTAAAAACTGTTCATGCTATAGTAATGCAAACGATTGTGCATTTGATGTGTTATGGCTTTAGATCTGCTTCCTCCTAGTATGCTCAAGGCTCTAGATTTATTGCCTGATGCTAAAACTCCAGTGACTTTATTTACACGACACTCGATTCGTGAAGTGGTTACTGGTCAAGGATTAGCAGGCTATGATTTACAATTGACCAATCAAGGCCGTGATTTGGCACAAGCTTGGGGTGAGTATTTAATTGAAAATACGGACCGGGTTATTGAGCATTGCATTTCAAGTCCTATTCAACGTTGTGTAGATACCGCTGCGCTGATGATTGAGGGTGCGGATGCAAAGTCTGTTGCAGTAAATACGCATCATATTGAAATTATTGAGCAAGGCTTATTGGTCGAGCCAGGAAGTTTTGTTTTAGATATTAAACAGGCAGGCCCATACTTTAAAAAGCAAGGTGCATTAGGCTTTATCAATAGTTTTGTAAATAATGCTTTACCAGGCATGAAACATCCTATTAATGGTGTCGTGGATGTACTGGAATTGATATATAACACGCATCCAAGTAATCATTCGGGTTTAAGCCTAGCGGTGAGCCATGACACGATTTTGGCGGCTATATTGGCGGTTATTTCGGGTAAGCATGGGATTACACGTGAAGAATGGCCAAAGATGATGGAAGGGCTATTTGTGTGGTTTGAGGGAGATATTTTTCTCGAATCCAAGCTGAAGTGGATTTGGCGTGGCCAATTAAATGAACTCAATATTGCAGATTTTCAACCGCAAACCTAATACATGTATTAAAGCGCATTAAAAATCTAGTGCTTCATTCTAAAAGTAATGTAAAAAGCTCAATATATATCTATTGAGCTTTTTTTATAGTTGATGATTCATTTAAATTTTAGCTTTGATTCGTTTTGGATAATCATTCAGGTTAATGTAGCGTCCAGTATCATTTAAAGGCCAAATCGCTGTATTGGTTGCGGTGTTTTGCTGATGAATGCGGCTGTATTTATCAGCGGCAATCAAAGTCGCAATCTCATGCTCAGCAAGGGTATAAGCCTCGACAACCTCTTGCGGGTATTGGGTGCGTTGATAAAACTGGCTTTCTGACTCACCTGAATGTAAGGCAAATATACGTTCAATTGCAGGTAAATAAACGCCATAAGCCAACCATGCATCAACCCCTTGTGAGGCTTGTATTTCGGCTGTGCCTTTCATATTAAAAATGACTTTGGATAAAATATCTTTTTCGCCTTTGGCACTAAAATAGTTGATGTATTGCTGTTCGGTCTGTTGAAATTTTTCAAGTGTGGGTAGAAATTTGTCAATCATGCTATGAATATCCCAAAGGATGGTGTTATCAACATACAATAGATCGATTTGGAATACCATAAAAAAAATATGGGATTATTGGGTTTGGAATGATATTGGTTTGATTTAAATTATGAGGGAATAGCTTGGTTTTTAGATGATACAAAAACAAAAAAAGCCCAAAAATGGGCTTTTTTCACTGCGACAAATTAGTTAGCTAACGCTTTAACTTGTGCATTTAAACGGCTCTTATGACGAGCAGCTTTGTTTTTATGGATGATGCCTTTATCAGCCATACGGTCGATTACAGGTACAGCTTTTTTGTAAGCTTCTGTAGCAACAGCATAGTCACCAGCAGCAATAGCAGCTACTGTACGTTTAAGATAAGTACGAACCATAGAACGTAAGCTAGCGTTGTGTTTACGTGCTTTAACGTTTTGACGAGCACGTTTTTTTGCTTGAGCAGAGTTTGCCACTCGTGCACTCCTTGAATTAGATTGGTCTGGGCGGGCTGAAATTACATCTGAAAACCAACATCAGAAGAACTATCACCAGCCCGTAAACAAGTGCCATATTGTGATTAAACTAAGTGCTTAAGTCAAGTCTTGACATGCTTTGACAACATTTTAGATGAAGAAAATGTCCTAAGAAAAGCGTAGATTAGTCATGTTTAGAGGATATTGTATAAAAAATGAGTAAATCTATAGAAAATGCAATCGTGATCGGGGCAACAGGTTTGGTGGGTCGACGACTAATTCAGTCGCTGAGTTTGTTGGACGACTGTAGCAATATTACAGCTGTTGTTCGAAAAAGAGATACGCAACTGAATCAAACGGCTAAAGTGCAACAATTAGTGCTAGATGATTTTTTAAAACTCAATAAACAAGATGTGATGGCATATACACATGCATTTAGTTGTTTGGGCACCACAATGAAACAGGCAGGAAGCAAAGAAAAATTTTATCAGACGGATTTTAGTATCAATGCACATTTTGCGGAATTACTAGAATATTCGCCAACACATTTTATTTTGCTCAGCGCTTTAGGTGCAAATAGCCAATCGCCATTTTTTTATAATCGGGTCAAAGGCGAGCTAGAGTATTATGTAAAAAGTTTAGATTTGTGTTGTACCTCCATTATACAGCCCTCATTGCTTTTGGGAGAGCGAGAAAGTTCACGTACCTTAGAAGATGCTGCACAAAAACTGTATAGACGCTTTTCGCATTTCGTACCCGATTCTTTTAAATATAAGCCAGTGACAGCCGATCAAGTGGCTCATACTATGGTCGAGGTAGCACATACGCAGACCGAAAAATTTCAGATTTATGATAATTTACGCATACAAAAAACCAAATGAGGGGAAATATTGTGTCTACAGTGCCATTTGTGACGTGTGACTTACTCGATGACAATCCAGAAAAAAATATTCAAGTGATGTGCCCATCATTAGACGGAAAGTTTTTTAAGAGCTATGGCGGGCGTAAAAGCTTTAGTGGCCAAGTGGTTACAGTGAAATGTTTTGAAGACAATTCGCGTGTAAAAGAACTATTGGCGACGAATGGGCAAGGTAAGGTGCTGGTTGTTGATGGTGGTGCTTCCATGCGTTGTGCACTGATGGGTGACATGATTGCAGAATCAGCAGTAGAAAATCACTGGAATGGCGTGATTATTTATGGTTGTGTCCGTGATGTAGATGCAATTGCAACTTTAGATATTGGTGTACATGCTTTGGCTGCGATTCCACAAAAAAGTAACCGTAAAGGCTTAGGTGAAACGGATGTTGCACTCAGCTTTGGCGGTGTTGTTATACAGTCAGGCCAATTTATTTATGCAGACAATAACGGAATTGTGATTGCAGAAGAAGCTTTGGTTCAACTTTAAGTTGTAGAAGTGGATGTGGTCTGTCAGGTCTACGATGTATATGCCTGATTATAAATTGAATGTAAGCGCTCAATAAAATTTTAGATAGCACAGTACTGAAGTGGTGCTGTGCTATCAGTCATTAAGTCATTTTCTGCTGAGCGTCACCTTTTAAAGTGACCTGCCATAAAAATACCAATACATAAAACGAAAAAGGATGAGATCTATGCTCCATCAAATTAAAGTGATTCAAGCAATTGCCTCTGCTGTATTAGAAGGTGGGCGGGGTACCAATGGAACAGCTCATCCTAAACAACCAGAAAAGGCCCTGAAACTTTATGAATTTGAAGGTTCACCGTTTTGTCGCCGTGTGCGTGAGGTAATGACGACACTCAATTTAGATTATGAAGTATATCCTTGCCCCAAAGGTGGTGAGCGTTATAGAACTGAAATGAAAGCATTGGGTGGGCGTCGCCAATTTCCATTTTTAGTTGATGACAATACGGGGACGCAACTATATGAATCGCAGGCGATTATTCATCATTTATTTAAACATTATGGCAAAACAGGCCAAACACCAAAACAATATTCACATTACCCTAAAGTACCTGTACTCGCTTTAGCGGGAACTGTGGTAAATGGCGCGCGTGGTGTTTGGGTTAATAAAAAGATATTAAAACGTGAAGCCCCTGAAAAGTTACTAGAGTTGTGGGGCTTTGAAGCGAGCCCATTTACGCGTATTGTGCGTGCAGAGCTGACTGAGTTAGAGCTGGCTTTTAAGTTTCATAACGTATCCAAAGAACGCTGGCAAGATCAAGGGATGGCGATTTTACGTTTAAAGCCAGGCCAATATGTGCCACTCGAAGGTGGAAAACGTGAGCAAGTGTTGAAATTAATGGGGGATAATATTCAAGTCCCTTATTTGGTCGACCCAAATACAGGTGTAAAATTATTTGAGTCTGCGAAAATAGTAAAGTATTTGCGCGCACAATATGGTGCCTAAATCAAATACAGGCGTAGAATAAAATACATTGGCAATTTAGGGCAGTAAGAAACGTCTATTTCAACTTTTTATATGTCATCGCTTTAAAGCTGTAGATAAAAAGAACGTTTCGCAATATTGCTCCTTAAAAGTAATTAAATACTTATTTCTAGGGATATTCTTAGAGCAATAAATTGATTACTTTAAGAAAATTTTGGGGTGATAGATAAATGGCTGTTTCTGATGTGATATTACCAGTTCCTGTATTAGTGGTCGAAGACGAAGAGATTATTCAATTTAGGCTACGTCAAATTTTAACGGAATTGGGCTATAAGCCCGCTGATTTGCTCTTTGCAAAGAATGTGAAGGAAGCTTTTCAGATCATTGAGGAACAGCCTATTTCATTGGCTTTGGTCGATTTAGGCTTACCTGATGGGAATGGCCGACAAATTATTGAAAAGCTTCGTGCTATAGAAAGCAGTGCGATGATTTTGGTGATTTCTGCATGGAGCACTCAAGAAAGTTTGTTTGGTGCAATTAAGGCAGGAGCGACAGGTTATGTGCTCAAAGAGCGTGATGACGCTGAAGTGCTGTTGTCGATTCGGAGTATTTTGCGTGGTGGTGCGCCAATTGATCCGTTTATTGCCCGTGAAATTTTAAAGCAAATTGCAGTTGAGGAACAAGGACAGTCTGAGCCTGAGCAGATTGGTTTAGTTGATGCGGAGCAGGTATTGCTCACTGTACGCGAAACAGAAATTCTTAACTTGGTTGCACAGGGCTTGAGTAATCGAGAAATTGCAGAGAAATTGTGTGTCTCACGGTATACCGTTGAAAGCCATATTAAGCATATCTACCGTAAACTTTCCGTAACAAAACGAACGAAGGCCGTGAGCGCTGCTCGCTCTTTAGGAATTTTATAAATGAGCAAGCTAAAATTTACATGCTTACTGTTATGGTTTATTTGTAGTTTTAGCTTTGCTAGTGAAAATTTTGTTATCAATCAACAATGCCAAGTCATTGTAAAGAACATTCAAAAAGCACAAACACCCTCTATAGATTCGATTCCTACTCAAGGTTGGGAAGACGTCGCGAAATTACCTGATCGATGGTCAAATAAGGGACCATGGAAAGATTATGTTGGCGGAGCATGGTATCGGGTGCAGTGGCATTGGCAATGCCAAAATCATGAAAAATTAAAAGAACCCATCGCATTTTCGCTCGATTATATTAATGTTGCAGGCGCCGTATATCTGAATGGGGATATGTTGTGGCGGGACCAAAACTTGGTCGAACCTTTATCTAAGAGTTGGAATATTCAACGCTCTTGGATTTTACCTATCTCAGGCTTACGCACGCATGAAAATGAGATCATGATTTATGTCACAGGCTATTCAGACTTGGGTGCAGGGGTTGGGAAAATAGATTTTAATAATGTTGTTGGAAATAGTGCGATGATCCGGCAAAAAACATGGGACCATCGCACACTTTTTCAAATCAATTCGATTTTATCGAGTACTCTGGGCATTATTTGCTTAATTATTTGGCTATTTCGCCCTAAAGAAACCAGTTTTGGTTGGTTTGCTTTAAGTTCATTGTTTTGGGTGCTTTTCATTACCAATATTCTGATTTCAGAAACGGCGCCATATCCAAATACTGTGGTCATGATTAAATTTAACATGATCTGTTTGGTTTTATATTTACTCACTTTTAGTACTTACTTGGTTCGTTTTATTGAGCAAAAACATCCGAGGCTTGAAAAGGTGCTCTTGTGTATTACTGCAGTGAGCCTTCTTGCGATAGCTTTGACGGGGTTAAGCACACTTAATTTAGTGGTTGTAGTGGTATTGCTCTTTTACATACTCTTGTTTTTATGCGTCTATTTTTATTTATGCATAATGGCATTTCGTAAAAAGCGAGGCGATTTTATATTTTTAGCATGTTGTATGACGGTTGTATTGCTACTCGGTTTATTTGATTTAGTGGTATTTGTGGTGGGTGTACCTTATGAGGTTACATCACTTACGCCGTATACTTCACCCATTGTCACGATTTTTATCGTGGTGATATTGGGGGGTAGGCTCAACCGAAATATTAAAAAAGTCGAAGATTTTAATAATTATTTAGCAACTAAAGTAGAAGAAGTCAGTGCAAACTTGAGTAAAAGTTTAAATGAACAACATCAGCTCGAATTGAGTAATGCGCGTTTACACGAGCGTATGGATTTATCTCATGATTTGCACGATGGTTTAGGTGCATCACTGGTACGTTCTATGATTATTGTCGACCAGTGTGAACATCAAATACCGAATCAACAGTTTTTATCAATGTTAAAACTTTTGAGAGATGACTTACGTCAAATTATTGATACTGGATCAGCTGAAGGGAGTCGAGTGCCTGATTCACCAGTTTTATGGCTTGCACCTGTACGTTATCGTTTTAATTTACTGTTAGATGAGTTAAATATTCGTGTTGCATGGCATGTTGCGCCATCTTGGGTATTTCAGCCTACCGCATTACAATGTTTAACACTCATTCGAATTTTAGAAGAAAGTTTGGTGAATGTCGTTAAGCATAGCCAAGCAACGTCAATTGTGGTGAGCTTAAACTTTACAGCAACGCAACAACTTGAATTAACGGTGCAAGATGATGGCGTTGGTTTTGATGTAGAGTGTGTGAATCAAAACGGTATGAGTATTGGTGTACGTAGTATGAAAACTCGCGCTGAACGCATGGGTGCAACTTTTTCAATTCAATCTGCATCTGGTTGTACTCGTATACAAGTACTAATTGACGCCCCCATTGATGAGAATGATTCATCTGTATAAATGATGATATTGATGTCTAAGTTGAACGATTGAAGTGATTTGAGCTTAAAAATGAATCCAATGAAGAGAATGGCCCTTCATTGGATGATTCCTTTAGCTTAGAACAAAATATGTAATCGGCTAAATCGTCAATGCTGTTATTTATTCGGCATCGTCCGTTGGAGCAAGCATAACAATCGATTCATTCAGTAAATGTGCGATATCTTCCAAAATGTCATTATCTGCAAGATTTTCATCTAATAAAATGAGTTCACCATCGGCAAGGCGTTTTAAGTAGCTTGCAGAAGCATCTGAAGTACATATAGCTTCGCCATTGGCCCAAAATAGCAATTGGCCATCTTGTTCGGTATAAAGTAGGCGTGAAGCAGGTTCCATCAGCAATTGATAACCTTGCTCAAGTACGGCCTCTAAGTCACCTGTACCAATTTCTTCAGCTTCAGGAATGTTGTCTAAATATTTTGGTTCAGACATCAAGCTCATGATGGCATCTTCTAAAATATTTGAGTTTTGCAAATGCTCAAAAAGTTTAGTTTTTAGATATTCCAGTTCATTTTCAGTCACTTGACCAATCGCACTTTGTTGATCACGAATAATATCAAGCAATGGATTTTTTAAAGCACTATTTTCTGAAAATTTATCGCTCACACGATCCATCATGTCGGTTACATTCGGCATGCGGAAGCCAAATGAGTAGGTGAGGCAGTCATCTTCAGCAACGCCGTAATGTGCCAAACCTGGTGGTACATACAATAGATCGCCAGGTGCTAAAACTTCATCAAAATGAATGTCCATTTCTGGTAATAGGCGTAGAGGCTGGCCTGCAACAAACTCTGTATCTGCATTACACATTTGACCTAACTGCCAACGGCGATGCCCATAGCCTTGAACTAAAAATACATCATAAAAGTCAAAATGCTTGCCCACTGAGCCACCTTGCGGTGCGTATGACACCATAATGTCATCACGGCGCCATTGTGGAATGAAGGGGAATTTTTTCCATAAAGCCGCCAAATCAAAAGAATAATGATCTACAGCTTGGATGAGTACAGACCAAAGCTTGGGCATTTTTTGGAAGTCAGCTTTGATTAAAGGTGAAGATTTTACAGACCATTGATTTGGGTCTTTGTCTTTTTGCTTAATTAGACGTGCATTGACGTTTTCATCAAGTGCCAATTCCATAATATCGCTTGGCTCTAAAATATCAGCAATTTCAGGAAGCGCATTACGTACAAGGAGCGGTTTTTTTTGCCAATATTCGGCAAGGAATTGCTCAGCGCTAATACCGCCGAGCACGTCTAAAGGTTGGGACATAAGAAAAACCATAAATTAAATTTCCCATATTGTCCCTTGTGTCTTTGGCTGGTGCAAGTAAAAGCTTTATTTTAAGAATTATTTACAACTTACTCAAAAGATCCTGCTTTTTGAGGAGCTGATATGTTTCTTCGGCATAATACATCACGCGATCACATAACTCGCCAGATAAGATCATGGGCCATGCTTCATGATGTGATTGCCAATTAAAAGGGTATTTTTGATCGATATAAAATGGCCACCATTCACTGTGTTGAATTTTGTCCGTACTAAAATGTAAAGACGCATTTTGATGAATTTCTTTCCATAAATCAGGATCATGGTAATCAGATATTTTTTTAGATAAGCCCCAGAAGAAATCTCCATAGTTTTTGGCATAAAATTGAATAATAAAATCAATATGCGTGTGTGGGTTGTCAAAGTTGATTGTGAGACCTGTGGCTTTTTCTCTAGAAAAATGACCTGTAATGTGCCAGTTTTTTTGTTTACATGTCTGAATTAATTGTGATTCAAATTTTTTGATCAGTTGATCTTGTAGCTCATTTTGATATTTTATTATTTCAAAAGCAGACGCCATATATTGATCATTTGAGCTGATGAGATTAAGTAAATGTTGCTGTTCAGACATGTCTTGTATTCCTAAAAAACTTTTTCGAATAAAGGTGTTAAATGCATTTAGAAAGTTATTTACGCGTTCATTTTGGCATCGGAGCATGCACTGATTAAGCCATTCAATTAATTCCGGATACGAGATTAAGGTGAAGTGATTTTTAGATTTCCATTCTTCTAATTGACTCGGTTCGTTGCCATAACCAGCCAAATAAACCAGATGCCAATGGTGTTGCATATCTTGGTTTCTATCATGCCGTTTAGATAGTTCAGATGCGTAGTCTTTTAACTGATTTTTTTGATCAGCGGCATAAGGTTTATTTTCAATACAAATACCGAAGCTTTGTGCGCTGTCTATATATGGAATTTCTAAATAAATATCCATGCGACGTTGCGTTTGGTTGCGAAAGGTTAAGACTTCGATAGCTACTTTGGCACGTTGAATATCTAACAATAAATAGTGCGATGCGTTGGTCAGTTGCTGTAAAAATAAGGACAGAAAAATATGTCCTTGAGCGTGATCTCCTTTTGGATTAAGCAAGTCAGCAATCATGCGACTGAGCATTAACTCATCGGTATAAATATAATTAAAAATAGAAAAATTGGGTGCGAGTTGTTGCACATATTTGCTTTTGGCAAGCGCTAAGGCTCTGAGTTCATCTGAAACTGAGCGGAGTAAATGTTCGATATTTTGCATGGGAGTATTCCAATTTTAATATTCTACAGCACGCATGTACTATAAGTTTTATGCACACCATTTCTAATAAGTAAAAGTACTAATTGTTTGTTTTATCTAAGTATATCTGAAAATTTCAAACCCATGTTAGCTTAATGGTGGCCCAATATGCTTGGGTATACACAATGAAATAGCGCTTTAAAATAATCAGATTTATTGTGCTATTTGGCTACCAGCACATGCTTTCTATTGTGGATGTACCTTGCTCGACGTCAAACGAACAATCACAATACTGGCATTATCATAAGGCTTATGTTGTTCGAGTTTTTCTTTGAGTTGTAGTAACCAATTTGCCAAAGATAGATTGGGCTGAAGCAATGGCCAGTGAGAACAGGCCAATGATTGATAGATGCCATCTGTACAAATGACCAAGGCCTCATTTTCAGTTAAAAACTGCTCTTGTAACGGTGAGAGGCATACCTCATGGCTGTCATCAGCACAAAAGTATTGGGTGAGCATGTCATAACAACTGGCATAGGACACTCTATTTTGAATGTCGGTTGGTGCAAGAAGTTCTTCAATAAAACTATGGTCACGTGTAAGTTGACGCCATTGGGGCGTTGCTTGTGCGAGTGAATAAAGATAGGCACGACTATTGCCCAAATGCTGTATCTCAATAAATTGTGATTGACTGTGTGTGAGCGTAATCAGTGTTGTACTGGTGCCGTGGTGCTCAGGCAGTTGCGAGAAATATTGGCAAAATTGTTGCTGTAAAAGGGCAAAGTTGAAAGGGACTTGCATTGACTGATTTTGATCGACCAATTGTAGAATTTTTTTAGAGGCGAGCTGTGCCTGAGGGCTTTGGCTGACACCATCAGCAAGTGCAGTACACCATGCTTCATGTATGGGATATATACGACGTTTACTCAGGATACGGTCATGTTGTAGCACTTTATGCGCAATCAACATGGCATCTTGTTGTTGTGGTGATTTGAACTTGAGTGAAAAACCTTGTAATTCAAAGTTCAGGTCGTTCATAAATTACTCCGCATCAAAATATGGCAGAGTGGTTACGCCTTTGCGCTTTGCTTCGCGGCCTAATTTATAAAAATAATTTAAAAAAACAGCGCACTTAAATACTAAGGCGCTGCCTATTAATTTGTTTTAGACGTCGTACTTAGAAATTAAGGTACTAAAATCTTCAGTTCACGCAAAATCTGACAAAGTTTAATCATTGGCATGCCCATTAACGTGGTTTGATCATGGCCAATCATTTCTTCAAACAAACTAATCCCCAAGCTTTCACACTTAAAGCTACCCGCACAGTGTAAAGGTTGTTCAACGTCTACATAGCGTTCAATTTCAGGCAAGCTCAGTTTGCGGAACTTCACTTTATAATGTTCGATCAAGGTCTGTTCAAAGCCAGAACTCGCATGTTGTACGCTGAGCGCCGTACTAAAGTAAACAATTTTGTCCGAGTTGGCTTGTAATTGTTTAATGGCTTTTTCTGTGCACAGTGGCTTGCCAATAAAAATATCGGGAGCGCCTTCACGCCAAGCGACTTGGTCCGAACCAATCACGATCGCATCTGGATATTGGCTACTAATACATTTGGCTTTTTCAAAAGCCAGTCGTTTTGCCAAATCATCCGCATGGTTTTCACCGCGCGGCGATTCATCTATATCAGGTACGATTGAACGGTAATCAATCCGTAAACGATCCATTAAATCTTTACGGGTTTGGCTAGAGGAGGCCAAAATGATTTCGGGAGTACTCATTACACTGCATATTCCATAAGTACATCAAGCGGTACATAAGACAGCACAGCTTGATGACATGCTTGTATTTTGACAGGTGGGGCAATGCCAGCTTGGTATGCTTCCACCCAACGCGTCACACAGATGCACCAAAAGTCGCCGGGTTGTAAACCTGGAAAACCAACTTCTGGTAATGGGGTGATAAGGTCATTTCCCGCTTTTTGCGAAAAATTAAGAAATTCAGAGGTCATTTGTGCGCACATGGTGTGCTGGCCTAAATCCGAAACGGCTGTATGACAGAAACCATTACGAAAAAAACCGGTAATGGGATCAAAACAACAGCTGGCCAAAGGCTCACCTAAAGCGTTAAGACGATTAAGATGCGGGTCTGGATGAATAGACATAGGCTTTGAATCTTGCTCTGATTTTTCCCTATGATAGCAAAACTTTAAGTTTGGATGCCTTTTCTGCAAAAGAAGCTAACCTTTTTTCACATAATCATTTAAAATCTTCGCGTT
This sequence comes from Acinetobacter sp. SwsAc6, assembly GCF_013391565.1. Classification (NCBI taxonomy): domain Bacteria; kingdom Pseudomonadati; phylum Pseudomonadota; class Gammaproteobacteria; order Moraxellales; family Moraxellaceae; genus Acinetobacter; species Acinetobacter sp. SwsAc6. The sequence goes on along the minus strand of NZ_JACAXE010000002.1, from coordinate 66,252 downwards.
TTGATATCAATAAAGAGAGCAATGCATGAACTTTCAGCGTATGACTGATCTTGATTTAGCGGGTAAGCGTGTTCTAATTCGTGAAGACTTAAACGTACCTGTTAAAAATGGCGTGATTACAAGTGATGCCCGTTTACGTGCGGCATTACCAACAATTAAAGCAGCCCTTGCGCAAGGTGCAGCTGTAATGGTGTATTCACACCTTGGTCGTCCTGTTGAAGGTGAACCTAAAGCGGAACAATCGCTTGCTCCTGTAGCGGCATACTTAACAGAAGCTTTAGGCCAAGAAGTTAAGTTAATCACTGAATACTTAGATGGCGTTGAAGTTGTACCAGGTCAAGTGGTATTACTTGAAAACTGCCGTTTTAACGTTGGTGAAAAGAAAAACAACCCAGAATTATCTGCAAAATATGCAGCACTTTGTGATGTCTATGTAATGGATGCATTTGGTACGGCTCACCGTGCAGAAGCATCAACTGAAGGCGTTGCACGTTGTGCAAAAGTTGCAGCTGCAGGTCCTTTATTGGCAGCTGAATTAGATGCTTTGGGTCGTGCGCTACAAACTCCTGAAAAGCCAATGGTTGCGATTGTTGCGGGTTCTAAAGTATCAACTAAGCTTGATGTATTAACATCACTTTCAGATATTTGCGATCAATTGATCGTTGGCGGTGGTATTGCTAATACATTCTTAGCTGCTGCTGGCTTTAACGTGGGCAAATCACTTTGCGAAAATGATTTGATCGACACTGCAAAAGCAATTGCTGCCAAAGTATCTGTACCACTTCCTACAGACGTAGTTGTGGCAGATGCGTCAGAAATTAATTTTGATGACTTCTTAGGTTCATTGGCTGCAGCGAAAGCAGTTGTGAAAAAAGTTGAAGATGTAACTGACAACGACATGATTTTGGACGTTGGCCCAGAAACAGCGAAAGCATTTGCTGAAATTTTAAAAACTTCAAAAACAATTCTGTGGAATGGCCCAGTAGGCGTATTTGAAGTTGATCAGTTTGGCGAAGGTACTAAAACATTATCTTTAGCGATCGCTGAATCTGCTGGTTTCTCAATTGCTGGTGGTGGCGATACTTTAGCTGCGATCGACAAATATGAAGTTGCAGACAAAATTGGTTATATCTCTACAGGTGGTGGTGCATTCCTTGAGTTTGTAGAAGGTAAAACACTTCCTGCAGTTGCTGCGCTTATTGAGCGTGCATAAGCATTTCGTCTTTGATTAAGACTGAAATACAAAAAAGGGCTGACAATTGTTAGCCCTTTTTTTATGGCCGTTCATTTTTCAGTCATAAAAATGCAATATTTCTGCAATAAAATTTTCTACGAAGTTAATCATCAACCCGTAGGACAATGTGATGAACCTAAAACTGGCACTTGCAGCAGTATTAATTGCGCCTTTAGCATTAACAGCGTGTGCAAAAAAAGATGCAGCTCCACATGATGCGACTGAAGCATCTGCTGCAGTTACAAATGACAAAGTGACGCCAGAGCAACAAGCGGCAATTGACTCTTTAGATAAACCAGTCTTGGACGAAAAAAATACGGATGTACCTGCAGAAATTGCGAATGCACCTGCAGATGAGGCGACAGCAGACACTGAGCAAACAGAAGCTTCAGCAGCAGCTCACTAAAATTGCTGACATTATTTTAAAAGTCCCTGCATAAGCAGGGATTTTTTATATAAAAGTTGGTTTTTTTGCTGAATTGAAATGATTGTGCATGTAGAATATGTCGCATTACCTGGGAGGACATTATGGCTCTTATTTCATTGCGCCAGCTCTTGGATCACGCCGGCGAACACAACTACGGCGTACCAGCGTTTAACGTAAACAACTTAGAACAAATGCGCGCTATCATGTTGGCCGCAGACGAAACGAATTCACCTGTAATCGTACAAGCTTCTGCTGGTGCGCGTAAATATGCAGGCGCTCCATTCTTACGTCACCTTATTTTGGCAGCAATTGAAGAATGGCCGCATATTCCTGTTGTAATGCATCAGGACCATGGTACAGACCCTGACGTATGTCAGCGTTCTATCCAATTAGGTTTCTCATCAGTAATGATGGACGGTTCTTTGGGTGCAGACGGCAAAACACCAACAACTTACGAATACAACGTAGACGTAACTCGTCGTACAGTTGCAATGGCGCATGCGTGCGGCGTATCAGTTGAAGGTGAAATTGGCTGTTTAGGTAGCCTAGAAACTGGTATGGCTGGTGAAGAAGATGGCGTAGGCGCAGAAGGCGTTCTTGACCATTCACAGCTTTTAACTTCTGTTGAAGAAGCAACTCAATTCGTTGCGGATACGAATGTAGATGCGCTTGCTATTGCAGTAGGTACGTCACACGGTGCTTACAAGTTCACGCGTCCACCTACAGGCGACATCCTAGCGATTGACCGTATTAAAGAAATTCATGCGGCATTGCCAAACACGCATCTTGTAATGCATGGTTCAAGCTCTGTTCCTCAAGAATGGCTTGCAATCATTAACCAATATGGCGGCGACATCAAAGAAACTTATGGTGTTCCTGTTGAGCAATTGGTTGAAGCAATCAAACACGGTGTTCGTAAAATCAACATCGATACAGATTTGCGTTTAGCGTCTACTGGTGCAATGCGCCGTATGATGGCTGAAAAACCAAGCGAATTTGACCCGCGTAAATTCTTTGCTCAAACTGTTGATGCAATGAAACAAATCTGTGTAGACCGTTACACAGCATTTGGTACAGCTGGCAACGCTGACAAGATCCGCCCGATTTCTTTAGAGAAAATGGTTGATCGTTATAAATAATTTGTCATAGATTATTTATCAGCAAAAGCCCACAATATGTGGGCTTTTCTTGTATTGATAAGAAAAAATATAAAATATCGCTTGATAGAGGATACACCATCATGGAATTGATATTTGCAGCTGCGCTGTGCAGTGTGGCGGTATCTATAATCTTAAAAATATGCCGAGATCGAGGCTTAGTTCCAATGCAAATGATTGCATGGAATTATGCGATGGCCAGTGTATTGACCTATTTATGGTTTAAGCCAGATTTAGTCCATGTGTCAGTCGAGCATACACCATGGTGGTTGATTACCGTTTTAGGCATATTGCTCCCTGCAATTTTTTTCTGTTTGTCTAAATCATTGCAAAGCGCAGGTATTTTAAAAACCGAAATTGCCCAGCGTTTATCGGTGGTGTTGTCATTGCTGGCAGCGTATTTCATTTTTCATGAAGCCTTTAATCAGCTGAAAATTTTGGGCATTATCATGGGGGTTTGCGCCGTATTTTGTATATTAGATTCACATAAAAGCAAACAGTTGAATCATGGTGCAAAACCGATGGCTTTTATTTCGCTTTTAGCGGTTTGGGTAGGTTATGCACTCATAGATGTATTGCTGAAATATACGACAGGCTTGGGTTTACAATTTTCAGTGACACTGAATTTGATGTTTATTTTTGCCTTTGTTTTGTCCATGCTATACATCATTGTTAAATATAAAAGTATGGGAACATGGCAAAATATTGGAGCAGGTTTACTACTTGGCGTATTAAATTTTGCCAATATTGCCTTATATGTGAAAGCACATATGTTATTGAAAGATTCGCCAGCAGTCGTATTTGCAGGCATGAATGTATTGGTGGTGATGCTCGGTGTGCTCAGTGGATTATTTATCTTTAAAGAGCGTGTGAAGCCCATTGTTGCTTTGGGTTTAGCTTTAGGCTTAAGTAGTGTTTTGTGCTTGGCCTATGCGATGTAAAAAATCATGCATAACTGGAGGAAGTTATGCATGATTTACTGTAGGCTGTTACATTTTCTAGATTATTCTTTTTGCATTATTTTTATTGTCGTTAAGCATTAACTCAACGCATTACTTAAGTCATTTAGTGACTATGTGGCGTAAATTTACTTTTGACCCATGACAAGTAGCTGTTCATCGCATGAATAGGATTTTGTATTAAATCACCTGTTTCAGCAATGCCAAGTAACTGACCTTGTGCCTTACATTGAGGGCAAGCAGGGTAATGGTGTTCTTGTGTTTGATAAGGGTGCATATAGCAGGTATTACAATGGGTACATTCAAACTTCATTGGTAGGTTAAACAGCATAGACATGAGTATTCCCCTTGATTGAATATAAAAGTATTTAATAAAAAGCAAAATACAGGCCAAAAAATAAAAACATTAATTTAATTTTTGGCTAAAGTATTATTTTTAAAAGAATATTTTAACTATTTAAAGATCGGCTGAAGCCTTGTAAATAGCTTTTGATGAGGGGGATGGGGTATTTAATAAAGTCTTGTGTCTCTACTGTGCCTTGTAATTGTCCAGGTTGCTGACATTGAGGGCAGTGTGGATAAAAAAGGTATGCTTTTGCTTGGTAGGGTTGTAGATAAATGGATTTACATGAAGCGCAATAAAATTTCATCGGTAATTTAGGTGCAACAAACATGATAATTGACCAAGATATTAAGTTGCGCAAAATATACTCGATTTATGTTTAAAAAAATAAGTCCTAAAATGACATGAAAGAGGGAATAATCCCCCTTTCGTCGCTTTATTGAAAATATTATAGCTTGGTGAATATTTCTTCTTGGCTCAGGCGTGATTTTGGTAGTTTGGCGTTGAAGTCTTTTTCACTGCGGTAGCCCAAGGTTAATAATACGGAGGGAATTAAGCCCTTCTCAACAAGCTGTAGCTCATCGCTCATAATATCCTCATCAAAACCACCAATCGGCGTTGCATCCACACCTTCAATCCCTGCAGCTAAAAGCATTTGGCCAAGGGCAATAAAGGTTTGATTTTCGGCCCAGCGCTGAATATCACCTTTTTCGTTGCGATAAAAATTCACATAGCCCGTACGGCTGTCTTTTTGACCTTGTTTGGCTTGCTCATCTTTAAATCGACCACTTGCTTCATCACGGCTCAGTAAGTGCTCAAGGTGCGTTTCGCTAATATCGGCTTGGGTACAAAATAAAATGGTGTGTGATGAGTCGAGTACTTTTGGTGCATTGTAGGCATATTTACCCACCAAGGCTTTTGCAATACGTTCTTTCGCAGCGCTATGATCGGCAATAAAAAAGTGCCAAGGTTGAATATTGATGGAAGAGGGGGTTAAACGAAGAATTTCAAGTAAACGTGCAAATTGTTCTGGTGGAATTTTCTTGTTTGGGTCGTAAGCTTTAGTGGTATAACGACTTTTTGAAATATTGAGCAAATCCATGATGAAGTCTTCCAGAACGGTCTAAAATAATGGTTCTATTTTAATATAAAACTTTGGGGTGAGTTCTTAAATATCTATATACATTTGGATGAATTCGGTAGTGTTTTTTAGCACCTTCAAATTTATTTAAATCAATGATTAATTTTTGGCTTAGTAATATTTGAATCGTTGGATTTTTAGGGTCAAAACTCAGTTCAAGTACTTGTTTTTCTGTAAATAGAGACAAAAAGTATTTTTCATCATGACTTAATTGGTTCAATGCATCTTGTATATCTTTATGTGCGCTTTTTAGTCGGTTTTTTTCATTCAAATGGCCGTGAAATTTATGTAAAAATTCATACAGTATTAAAGCTGTGCTTACTAAGTAAATGAGTAGCAATGGGGTTTTAATGATTGAGATCACGTATGTGAGTGCAGGGTCGAGATCAATAAGTATGACAATAAAAAGCAGTATTAGAAAAATATTGAAAATTTTATTGGTTTTAGAAAAGTCTAATTTCATTGTTTCAATGATAAGTTTGATTTTTCTAATAATCTCAATATTTACAGTTTACTACAAGTATTCAATTAATAACTTTGAGCAATGAATTGATATAAAATCTCTATTGGAAGAATCTACCAAAAGGCGTTTAATCAAAGGATGTCTCTTCTCCTGCACTGAGCAAGTAAATGATAGATTATACAAACCACTTTAAACGTAAATTAAAAACTCAGCAGCAAATTGGCCTCTGGGTTGGGCTTGCAGATGCTTATGGGACAGAAATTGCTGCCAATGCCGGCTACGATTGGTTACTCATTGATGGTGAGCATGCGCCGAGTGATTTGCGTACAACCTTATCGCAGTTGCAAAGTATAGCAGCCTATCCTTCACAAGCAGTCGTGCGCCCGCCGATTGGTAGTGTGCAATTGATAAAGCAATTATTAGATATTGGTGCACAGACTTTGTTGATTCCAATGGTGGAGTCGGTTGAGCAAGCCGAACTAATGGTCAAAGCAGTTCGCTATCCGCCAGAAGGTGTGCGCGGCGTAGGGGCTGCATTAGCACGTGCAACACGCTGGAACAGTATTCCTGACTACTATGCAACTGCACATGAAAATATTTGTTTATTAATTCAAATTGAGTCTGTAGAAGGGCTGGCCAATTTAGATGATATTTTAAAAGTAGAAGGGATTGATGGTATTTTTATTGGTGCAGTAGATTTATCTGCAACAATGGGCTATGAAGGTAATCCGAACCACCCTGAAGTACAAAAAGCCGTGATTGATGCTATTCAGCGCATTCGTGCATCTGGTAAAGCAGCAGGTATATTGTCTACACAACATGAAGCAACCGAGCAGTATTTAGCCTTAGGTACGGAGTTTGTAGCAGTCGGTGTAGATACCAGCGTATTAATGCAGTCGCTAAGAACTTTGCTTCAGCGTTACAAACCAGATGCAGAAGAGGTACAAGTTTCTGCAGGTTATTAAGCAGTCGAGCGTTAAAGTTGTAATGCTGAATTGCACACATTATGCGCTTTCATGTCTTGAACTTTAGGCATGAAAGCACCTGTAATAAAACACAATATTTTTTAAAGCGATTGAATAAAACAGTGAAGAATAAGAAAAAAATAAGCACTTTTATACTGATTGTTTAAAAAATGTTACAAGTTAAATTTGCTTTGTTAAGTTAAAAAATGTATAAAAGAATAACTAATAGGCGGGTATTGTTCCTGCTTTTCTATTTATATAGCGGTTTGTGATTTATATAAAATCTAAGTGAGTTGCTTAGATTGCATCTAGTAGTTAGTAATACAGAATAATTCCTCTATCTGCGTTAATTTATCTCTTTGCGTGATTGTCACAAATGCTCAACTTTGAGTAATTGTAATGAAAAAATTAAATGAATGGCATATTGCCAGCCAGTCAAATGGCGGTCAAATTAATGTGAAATTGGTACCTATGCAACGCCAACAAAATACACCAAATGGTTTTGTTTGGGTGGATGTAGGTCAAATGATTGAATTGGAAACAGGTGAAACTTTTGCTTTAAATTTGGATGGTAAAAGCTTCTATACGGGCCCAAATCAATTGTATCGCTTAAGTCATTAATCTGATATCAAAAGACTGTTTATACAGTTCAACAAAAAACGGTAACTTGAATAGTTACCGTTTTTTTATGCTTGAATTTATGTCGTGCTATACGCTGACAGTATCCGCTTCAAGGCTTGGTGTTGTTTTGGGTGCTGAATTACGGTGGCGATATTGCGCTGCACGATGCTCATCTGGAAGTCTTGGCCCTTGTGCAAACAGCTTCTCGCGTAAGGTGCCTTCACGATATGCTGTAGGATAAACGCCTCTACGTTGCAATTCGGGGACAACATAAGTCACAACATCTTCAAAGCTCTGATGAGCCAAAATATATGCGAGGTTAAAGCCATCAATTCCTGTCACATCAATCCACTCTTGCAGTCGATCTGCAATCGTTGTTGGTGAGCCAACAATGACAGGCCCATTACCACCGACACTGGTCCAGTGTGCAATTTCTTCAATGGTCCACACTTTATTTGGATCTGCTTCAACATAAGACTGCAACATTGATTGAATGGCATTGGTCTGAATATATTCGACTTGGTCTGTGGCTTTAAATTGAGCAAAATCGACACCTGACCAACCCGATGCAAGCGTCAAGCCACCATCGTAACTGCCATATTGTTGATATTCACGAAATTTAGCTTGAGCTTTTTCATCAGTTTCATCTACCACAATTGACAACATGGTGTAGATCAGTACAGAGTTTGGATCTTTGCCTTCTTGGGCTAAATTATGGCGAATACCTGAAGCTAATTTTTTAACAGCGACTTGTGTTGGTGCAGAAATAAACACACATTCAGCATTTTGACTGGCAAATTTTTGCCCACGTGCCGATGCGCCAGCTTGATATAAAACGGGAGTACGCTGCGGTGACGGTTCACAAATATGAATGCCTGGTACGCTAAAATATTGCCCTTCATGTTGAATAGGATGAACTTTTGTATGATCTGCAAAGATGCCTTTTTGCTTATCACGTAAGACAGCATCATCCTCCCAAGAACCTTCCCAAAGCTTATATAAAACCTCTAAATATTCATCTGCAATATCATAGCGGTTGTCATGGCTGACTTGAGTTTTTAGGCCTAAATTTTTTGAGCCACTTTCTAAATAAGATGTGACGATATTCCAGCCAGCACGGCCTTTGGTAAGATGGTCTAAGGTACTCATACGCCGTGCAAATGGATATGGATGTTCGAATGAAATAGAGGTCGTTACCCCAAATCCTAAATGCTTCGTCACGGCTGCCATAGCAGGAACAATTTGCAAGGGATCATTGACAGGGACTTGTACTGCACCTGTTAAAGCGTGTTCAGCTGAACCATGATAAACATCGTAAATCCCTAAGACATCGGCAATAAAAACACCATCAAAGATGCCACGTTCTAAAATTTTGGCTAAGTCAGTCCAGTATTCTAGGTCTTTATATTCGGTAGAGCGGTCAAGTGGATGTCGCCATAAACCAGGCGATTGGTGGGCAATGCAATTCATTTCAAAGGCATTAAAGCGAATTTGTTTTGTCATCATGTAATCTATATGTGGAGCTTGCTTTTATATTAAGAAAAATATACGGATACGTTATGAATAAAAAAATGAATGTTTATCATATAATTGATATAGCAATAATTGTGATTTATAAATTAGTCTTTAAAATTAACTTAATATTTATTTAAGATATTGAAATATATGTTTAATTTATAGATTGTTGTTTTTAGGTTATTTGAGATTTATGTTTTATTATTAAATTGTAAGGAAGAATGACATTATTATGAAATAAAATATATCGGTATTTTGTATTTTAAATAAAGTGATTTGGTTTGAAGATTAATATATAAAAAATCAAAATAAAAAGTGCTAGCTTAATTATAAATAACCATTTGAGCATTGAAAAAATGACATCAAAAATTGAAATTAAATTAAAAGATGCACAAAATATTCCTCGTGATTTTTATCATTCTGACGATTTAGCCCATGTGGTTCGTAGCGATGAAGAAGCAATAGCAATTGCTGAAACTTTGGCACATGAATTTGCCAAAGAGGCTTCAAAGCGTGACCATGAAAGGCGCTTACCTTTACAAGAGGTACAACGCTATTCTGCCTCTGGGCTATGGGGGATTAACGTACCACGTGAGTTTGGCGGTGCAGGCGTAAGTTATAAGACGCTGGCAGAAGTCGTCAAAATTATTTCGAGTGTAGACTCTTCTTTGGGGCAAATTGCCCAAAACCACTGGGCTTTTGTAGAGCATATTCGCTTAGATGCTCAACCTGAGCAACAAGCTTTTTTCTTTGAGCAAGTATTACAAGGCAAACGCTTTGGCAATGCATTTTCGGAAAAAGGTTCAAAAAGCGTGGCTGAGCTCACTACGCGTATCGATTTTGAAGCAGATCATGCCCTCATTAATGGGCAAAAATTCTTTGCGACAGGGGCCTTACTTGCGCATTGGGTTCCCGTGGTTGCAGTTAATGATGGAAAACCTTATGCAGCCTTAGTGCCACAACACACACCAGGCTTAACTATTATTAATGACTGGAGTGGCTTTGGGCAACGTACAACTGTCAGTGGTTCAGTGCTTTTAGACAATGTGAAAGTCGATTTAAAGTATGTTGTACCAATCCATCAGGCATTTGAGCGTCCTACAGTTGCTGGTGCAATTTCACAATTTATTCAATCTGCGGTAGATGCAGGTATTGCACGCGGTGCGATTCAAGAAACCATTGACTACGTGCGTCAGCATGCTCGTCCTTGGATTGATTCGGGTTTAGAACAGGCTGTACAAGACCCATATACCATTGCCAATATTGGTGAAATAAAAATTAAATTACGTGCAGCAGAGGCTGTATTAGATTTAGCTGCAGTGGCAATTGATAAAGCTTTGCAAGAACCTACAGAAGAAACGGTGTCTCAAGCGACTTTACTCACGGCTGAATCTAAAGTGCTGACCACTGAAATTGCACTTTTGGCAGCCAATAAGCTGTTTGAGTTGTCAGGTACACGTTCAACTTTATCTGAGCTGAATTTAGATCGTCATTGGCGCAATGCCCGTACCCATACGCTACATGACCCTGTACGTTGGAAATTAAATCTTGTTGGAAATTATTATCTTAATGATGTTGCCTTACCCCGTCATGCTTGGAGCTAAGAGGAATTAAATATGAGCATTCAAAATAATCAAAATTTATCACTCGGTGCTGATTACGAGCAGGTTGCGACAAAATTTCGTCCTATTTTTCAGCAGATTGCTTTAGGTGCATTAGAGCGTGAAACGCAGCGTAAGCTACCATTTGACGCTATTCAAGCTCTAAAGCAAGTAGGCTTTGGCGCAGTACGTGTACCAACGGCATTTGGTGGTGACGGACTATCTCAACAGCAACTGTTTCGCCTATTGATTGAATTAGCGAAAGCAGATTCAAATGTGGTGCAAGCACTGCGTGGGCATTTTGCTTTTGTCGAAGACCGATTAAATGCACATAAAGATCAAGATCAAACGATATGGTTTAAGCGTTTTGTGCAGGGTGATTTGGTGGGCAATGCTTGGACGGAAATTGGCCAAGTTGAAATTGGTGATGTTGCTACACGAGTGACGGCCAATCAAGATGGACAATTAAGTGTGAATGGGCAAAAGTATTATTCAACCGGCACTATTTTTGCGGATTGGATTGATCTTTTTGCTTTGGATGAAACCCAAAATCAGCATGTGATTGCAGCAGTTGCTACAAAGGATGCAGGGGTAAAAATTAGCGATGATTGGGATGGTTTTGGCCAGAAAACCACGGGGAGTGGTACTTTAACCATTCAAGATGTGGCCATTGAGCGCGATCACATTTTGCCATTTGAGCAGCGTTTTAAGTACCAAACTGCATTCTATCAAGTGGTGCATCTCGCAACTTTGGCAGGTATTGCACACAGCGCAGTGGCGACTTTTAGCGAAGAAGTTCGTCAGCGTACACGAATCTTTAGTCATGGCAATGCAGATTTAGTCCGTGATGATGCGCAAATTTTACAAGTCATTGGTAAAGCTTCAGCTCAAGCCTATGCCAGTGAAGCTATTACATTAGCTACAGCAAAAGCTTTGGATGCTGCTTATCTGAGTCATTTTCAGTCGGATGCCACCTTCGAGCAACAGGCCAATGACCGTGCTGAATTGGAGTCATCCCAAGGTCAGGTTGTTATCTCTGAATTGGTGCTTAATTTAAGTACAGAATTATTTAACAGCTTGGGTGCATCGGCCAGTAGTACGGCTAAGCAACTGGATCGTTTCTGGCGTAATGCACGTGTGGTATCTTCACATAACCCACTTATTTATAAGCAAAAGGTGATTGGAGATTGGGTAATTAATCAAACGGCCTTACCTTATGTTTGGCAAATTGGTAATAGCCCTGTAGCGAAGCAAGCTGAAATTGCAGCTTAATCGTACACATTTGAATAAGCAATAAAAACTGTCATTCGGCAGTTTTTATTGCTTTGAGAACTTATGACTCAATTTTTGAATAGTAGTAAACGCACTGTTGAATTTAAAGCATTTAGATACGAAATTTGCTATGTGATGAGGAATGTCGAAACTGGTGTAAATTTAATACGACCATGTGCTGAGTTTTAAGGATGGTGGGCTTGTATGATTTTGAGGGGATATTTCTAAAATTTGCGCCTCATGTGCACGCCAGTCGCCTAATACAATACGTTGTTTATGTGCAACTTGGTGAATGGCTGGGCGGTGTGTATGACCATGAATTAATACATCGACATGAGCCAAAGCATTTTCAACGGCCTGTTGATTCACATCCATCACTTCATAGCTTTTAATTTGATTGGCTTGTTGGCTTTTTTTGCGAAAGCCATGTGCTAATTTTTGTCGGAAGCTTAAAGGTGTTTTTTTGAGTAAGCCTAAAATGAGTGGGTTACGAATTACTTTACGAAAGCGTTGGTAGGATAGGTCATCGGTGCAAAGGAGATCACCATGTTCAATGCGATACCGTGTATTGCCAATTTGTAGCGTAGAGATTTCTTTGAGCAAAGTACCATGGAATTGGTTCAGAAACTTTTGCCCTAAGGCGAAGTCACGATTACCTACAACAAAATAAACCTGATTGCCTGATGCATGAAAACTTTGCAAGGCTTGTACAATTTCATCTAGCCATGGGGCACTGTAGTCATCGCCAATCCACGCATTAAACCAGTCGCCTAAAATATACAGCTGGGTTTGCTGGGTTTTATAGTGTTCTAATAAATCCAAAAACCCCCGAACGAGTCGAGGGTGATCAGGTGACAAATGTAAATCAGCGATAAACAGATAGGTCACAAATCTTTTCCTTATCATCCTCAAGGTTTCTCTAAATAGAGAAACCTTTTCATTACTCCATTTTAAAGCGATGCTTTAAAACTAATAAAGAATGGAGAGGATGTTATTTATTCAGCAATGATTTTTGCAGATTCGATCACTACGTTTTCAAGCGGAACGTCAGCGTGGTAACCACGGTTACCTGTACGAACGCCTTTAATTGCGTTAACTACGTCTAGACCTTCAGTTACTTTACCAAATACTGCATAACCCCAACCTTGAGCATTTTTGCCAGAGTGGTTAAGGAAAGAGTTGTTGCCAACGTTAATAAAGAATTGTGCAGAAGCAGAGTGAGGTGCTTGTGTACGTGCCATTGCAATTGTACCAAGGTCATTGGTTAAGCCGTTGTCAGCTTCGTTTTCAATTGCATCGCGTGTTGCTTTTTCTTTAAAGTTTTCATCCATACCGCCACCTTGGATCATGAATCCGTCGATTACGCGGTGGAAAATCACGCCGTCATAGAAACCGTCACGAACGTATTCTAAGAAGTTAGCTACAGTTTTTGGTGCTTTTTCACTGTTAAGCTCAAGAACAATACGACCTTTATTGGTGTTTAATTCGACTTGAGGAAAACTCATTGTGTAATCTCCTAATCATGGACAACAAAGCCATGGGTTTTTTGGTTGTGAGAAGCATAAGCAAACTGTAAACTACAAGGCAAGTAAAAACGTTATTTTCTTTGTAAAATAGATCAAATATCGTTTAAGGGGCTGTAAAACATTCATAAATCATCTGGCAGATCAGCTAGAATGATGAAGGTTTAACAAACCCAATTTATCCCTATATTTTTTTCATCAAAAGTGATTTTTTAACTATGAAGCCGAATGATGTTGTTTCAACACTGCCAAATAACCCGACACCAAGTAATAATGCGTCTGTCGATGCTGCGCAGCAAGAACAACAGCCTGGCTTAGATTTTGTTCGTCAAATTATTACGGACGATTTGGCTACTGGCCGTTCAAAACAAGTTGTTACGCGCTTCCCACCAGAACCAAATGGTTATCTACATATTGGCCATGTAAAAGCAATTTGCTTAAACTTTGGTATTGCACAAGAGTTTGAAGGTTTATGTAACCTTCGCTTTGATGACACTAATCCTGATGCAGAAGAGCAAGAATACGTAGATGGTATTGCCAACGACGTAAAATGGTTAGGTTTTGATTGGAATGGCGAACCACGCTATGCATCAAGCTATTTTGACCAGCTGTATACATGGGCTGTGCAACTGATTGAACAAGGCGATGCATACGTAGATTTGCAAAGCCCTGAAGAAATTCGTTTAAACCGCGGTAATTTTGTCGATCTAGGCAAAAACTCACCACAACGTGATGCGTCGGTTGAAGAAAACCTTGCACGTTTTGAGCAAATGCGTAATGGCGAACTTGGCGAAGGTAAAGCTGTACTGCGTGCCAAAATTGATATGGCATCTCCAAACGTTCACATGCGTGATCCAATTTTGTACCGTGTACTACATTCTGAGCATCACCAAACAGGTGATAAATGGAAAATGTACCCAATGTACGATTATGCGCATCCTTTATCCGATGCGATTGAAGGCATTACGCATTCATTGTGTACATTAGAGTTTGTAGATCACCGTCCATTCTATGACTGGGTTGTAGAAAAAGTTAAATCACCTGCAGTACCACGTCAGTACGAATCTAGCCGTTTAAATGTCGACTACACCATTACTTCTAAGCGTAAATTACGTCGTTTAGTGGATGGCGGTTTTGTAAATGGTTGGGATGATCCACGTTTACCAACAGTTGTGGGTATGCGTCGTCGTGGTTTTACAGCAGAAGGCTTACGTGAGTTCTGTAAGCGTGTTGGTGTAACTAAAGTTGATGGCAGTATTGTCGATGTTGCAATGCTTGAATTCTGTATTCGCCAATCTTTAGAAAATACAGCAAGCCGTGCAATGGCGGTGTTAAATCCACTTAAAGTGACGTTAACCAACTTGCCACAAGACATGGACTTGGTACATGCACGTCATCCAAACGTAGATATGGGCGAGCGCGTAATTCCGTTAACGTCTGAGCTTTACATTGACCGTAAGGACTTTGAAGAAGTTGCACCAAAAGGCTTTAAACGTTTAATTCCGGGTGGTGAAGTTCGTTTACGTCATGCGTACGTGATTAAGTGCGACGAAGTCATTAAAGATGAAAATGGTGAGGTGGTTGAGCTGAAATGTTCAATTGATCCTGAAACTTTAGGTAAAAACCCTGAAGGGCGTAAAGTGAAAGGCGTTGTACATTGGGTTTCTGCAACCAAAGGTGTAAAAGCAGAAGTTCGTATTTACGATCGTCTATTTACAGAAGCAGATCCTGAAATCAGTGAAGATTTCTTAGAAAACTTAAATCCAAATTCTTTAACGATTGTGGAAGCTGTAGTTGAACCTTCATTGGCACAAGTACAAGCTGAAGATCGTTTCCAATTTGAACGTGAAGGTTATTTTGTTGCAGATCAACACGATTACAGCAATGAAAAACTTGTGTTTAACCGCATTTTGGACTTAAAAGACAGCTTTAAGCCAGGTAAATAATTTACACCATCAAATGAAAAGGTAGCCGAAAGTATGTTGAGTGAAAACTAGCGTCTAACTTGCTTGAGGTTCGCCTCCGATCTTGATTCAAAAGCTCAACCTCGGTTGGGCTTTTTTGTGGGATCTTAATCTAAGGTGAGCAGATGATTGTTCGAGATAAAGCCAATAGTTTTAAACTTTTATTTGCATGGCATGGCACAATTTTACCCAAAGTTGTGCCTGCACTGGCTATTGTGGTCCTAATATCGGCTAGTTTGGTGTATTTAAATGCACGCCATTATGTGAATATGCCTGAAGTACCTGCCATTGGATTTACAATTTTTGGTGTGATTCTTTCGATTTTTCTGAGTTTTCGAAATACAGCTTGCTATGACCGTTGGTGGGAAGGCCGTAAATTATGGGGAGCATTGATTGCTCAAACGCGTCATATCTGTCGCGATAGCCATGTGTTGCCTGAGACTTCACGCCAATTGATGATGCTGAGAGTCATGCAGTTTAGTGCTTTATTACGTGATCGTTTGCGTAAGCAAGATATGTACTTTAGCCAAACGCAAGTGGCCTTAGGATTGAATGATCAGCAATGGCACAAACTTCAAAACCATTTTAATGCACCCCAATATTTACTTGAATTGGTGCAGCAGGACTTAGCCAATTTATATCAGCAAGGCACTATCAGCGATATTATTTACCAAACCATCAGTCAGCATGTGGTGGCTTTGGGGGATATTCACGCTGGTTGCGATCGGATTTCATCAACACCTTTACCATTTTCATATTCGGTGTTGTTGCATCGCGCGGTATATTCATTTTGCTTTATTTTGCCTTTTAGTTTAGCCACCAGTCTTGGCGTATGGACACCCATTATCGTGGCGCTGATCGCCTATTTGTTTTTAGGTCTAGATGCATTAAGCGCAGAGCTAGAAGAACCCTTTGGTGTGCAAGAAAATGACTTGGCTTTGGATGCCATAGTGCGTGGGGTAGAGCGTGAAATGCTGAGTTCCTTGGATTTGGAGCTACCACCACCAGTGAGTGCGACAGCCAAAGGAAATCTACTTTAGGGTTTATGGTGAGCGAAATTGAGCGATTTTGGTATCGCTCAATTGAATGCGTTCAAATTTAGATATATGGATTAAATCGACTCAAAGTTAGCTTGATGTTTATGCATGAAACTAGTGATTTTATAGTGTCGCGGCTTATACCAGCTTTGTTCAATGCTTTTAAGATTATAGCTACCAATGGTCAGGCTCTGTTTGGCGCGGGTAATGGCGACATATAACAAGCGCTTTTGTTCTTTATACAGCTGATGACCTTCATTTTGATGGAGCTGTGATTCACTATTTTGTTTTTTGACGACCATATAGCCAGGGAAATTTTGATGGGTTAAGTCTGGCAAAATGACATGATCAAACTCAAGCCCTTTGGAGCGATGAATCGTACTGACAATTAGTTGATCATTTGGAGTGATGAGATCAGACTCTTTTGCGGTTTGATAGAAGGGAATCGCTTCATCAAAATATTGATACGGGTTATGAATATGCTCAAAATGATAATTTGCATGGTTGAGCAGTTTGACTCGAAGTTGTTCAATACTTGTATCTATATGCGCTTCATAAAGCTGAGGATTAAATGCTTGCATATAGTGTGTATAAAGCTTAAATAGTTGCTGAATTTTAAAATCACCATTACGCCGTATACTATATTGTGCCAAATTCCAGAGCGGGCTAAAGTTTTGGTTAAATGCGTTTAAGCATTTTTCAGCTTGTGCGATATAAGCACTTAGCGCTGTTTCATTCTGTTGAATTTTAGCCAGTAAGGGGTTTAATAGTGCGCGACCTGCTTTTACATCATCTAAGGCATTGTGGCTGTTTTCGCCGTCTAATTTAAAATGTGCCAATAAATGCCCAAGTTTATAGCTGTCTAAATTTGGAAACAGCTGGCGCGTCAGTTCTAGCGTACAAAATTTATGTTGGCTAAAAAATATGTCTGATAATTCGGGTGCATAACGCTTTAAATTCTCAGTCAGCATGGCCTGATCAAACTTTAAATTATGAGCAATCAGTGCTTTGTCATGACTAAATTGCATAAATGTATGTAGCTGTTGTTTGGCATCTAAACCATGTTTTGCCAGTACAGACGCATCAATCCCATGAATTTTATAACTTTCGCTTAAGTCCTGATCCGATAGGCAATATAAATTAAGCTCTTGATCTTGCGTAACAGCTGCAATTTGAACAATATCATTTAGGGCGAGATCAAGCCCGGTGGTTTCTGTATCAAAATAGGCAAAGCTGTTGTTTTGTATATGTTGGATTAAACACTGCTGTTGATGCTGATAGCAGTCGCTAATGTTAATGAAATTATTGAGCCAACAACCATGCTCGCGTAGTTCATGAACCAACTGAATAGTAGCAAATTGTGCTTCAGTCTCTTTTAAATGTGTAGGTTTATAGTGCTGAATATTGCCAAAGCGCCACAACAGACGCGCCCAGGCCAAACGATTTTCAGGGTCTTTTAATGCACTCACAAAGGCCATAAAGTCTAAATAAAACTCACGGCTTAACAAATCATTTTGTGCAACAAAAAAATGCCTTAACTCTTGCTGATTGAGTTGATCTGAAAAGGCATCGGCTTGACGATTGGTCGACAGCAAAACGGCGGTAGATTCATCTTTTTGGTTGAGCATGTGAATATGACGAATGAGGTCGGCTGTATGTTCAGTATCAAATTCACGGTGCAAGTGCAGTAAGGCACGTGGATGTGCTTTTTTGTGGGCGCGTGCTGTGATTTTATAGGTTGAATCTAGGCTAGATGCCATGTACTGATTAGACAGTTGAACGAGATTGTCTGGACTACGGTAGTTTTCTTCCAATACATGTACATTTTGCCCTAAGCGCTCTTGGGTTAATTCTACAGATGCACCTTGAAAACGATAAATCGATTGATTGACATCACCTAAAATTAAAATATGGGCATCTTTGGCAGTGAGATGGTCGACCAAAAGCCAATGCAAAGGCGAGAGGTCTTGTACTTCATCAATTTGAATCCATCCATAGCGTTTGGCCTTAGGCTGATTTTGTAGCACGAGCGCATCTATTATAAGGTCATCATAATCATAAAAATGATAGTGTTTTTTGAGTGCTTGATAAGCCTCATTAAAATATACCGCCAAGACAAATGCATATTTAACGCAGTGATCAGGAATGTTCTGATCAAGGGTACGTAAGCGGCTTCGAATATAACTTTTCTGTTCAGGTTTTAAAAAATGCCGTGCTTCAGAGATTAAGGGCAAACATAAATTGCGAATCGCTTCCATATTCCATAGAGCGTATGGATCTTCATTTTTAAAAATACTGTAATGGCAGTAGTTGAGTGCTTGAGGATCAAAGCCATCGAGTGCATTTGCTTTAAGCTCATAGCGGGTTAAACAATGTTGTAACTGAACCAAAACCTCATGATGTGGCTGAATGAGTAATGCATTTAATTGTTCTAAGGCTTGGCGTATGAGGCGTTTTTGCAGTTCTTCATTGATTAAGTCACGATGCTGGCTGTCATAGTGCTTCATTAATAATTTGAAGCAAAAGGCATGTAGATTGCCAATAAACAATTGTGGAAAATTTTTAGCCAAGCGAGCAGTGACTTTCTCTCGCATATTTAAGCCTGCACGGTTGGTAAAAGTCAGACATAAAATATCATCGGCTTTTACATTACGCGCTAGAGCTTGCACAATACGCTCGGTGAGGACTTCAGTTTTACCACTTCCTGCAGGGGCTAAACATGCATGATAGCCTTCGCGCAGTTGAATAACTTTGAGCTGATCTGCATTAAACTGAAGCATCATAAAAGACCCAAACGCTAAAACTACAATGTCGATAGCACAAGCTTATGATTTTAAGTGGAATCAGTCTATAAAACTTAAGAAAAATAAGGCATTTTAATCGTCATGATGTAACGGATATTTGGGCTATACCTATTCAAAAATAGTAGGTGAATAGTTGCAGTATAATTCGAATGTGACTTAGCGATTCTTTTGTTGCTGATTGCGAAAATCGAAATACTGTTTCAGTCTATGATTGGCTTTATCGCGTAATTTTTTCTTAATATACAACACAAGTGCAAAGCTAGTTGTAGTAAGCGTTAAGAACATGCTATTCATAAAGCTCATTGCAGAGCTGACATAGCCAATTGTCGTGAGGCGATTCATCATACGGTACACTTGTGGGCTACTTTCAACGCCTGTGATTGCCCATGTGCACAAATGCTCACAGTTATTGGTAATGAGGTGATAATGGTTTTCGTGCATACGTGAACGCATACGACGAACAACTCGACGACCAGTAAACTTAGGTTGGCTATAGTGCTGAACGTCGATATGTTTGCCACGGCTAAATTCATCAATTGAAGTAATTTCAATGGGATGCTTTTTAAATAGATGCGCGAATCCAGAGTAATGAATTACTCTGCCACGACCTGCGTAAATGCCGTGATGACTATAACCAAAATGTTTGACGATTAAATGTGCCCCTAAAGGAAACCGTCTGCTCTGCTGATGCATGTCTACGTTCGCCAATAAAGTTACAAGTGTATTGTTAGGCTTTTAGTCTACTTCTTTTTTGTGAATTAATCGACTCTTTAGGCTAGACTTTGTTTGAGCATTCGACAGGTGAACAGCATGTATAAACCGACGCTATGGTATGGCCTTGTGTTGAGTTGGGTCGGCATAAGTATGGCGCTACAAGCAGATGCTGATATAGAGCAGTGGCGTGTGTCTGAACCTATTCAGGCAGATGTTGTGAAAGTCAAAAATTTTAAAGCCCTCAGCTTACATTTGTATCAGAGCAATGGTGAGCCTTATGCGACTTTAACGCATTTGGCTAAGCGAATGCGTCAAGCATGTCATCCCTTAAGTTTTGCAATGAATGCAGGAATGTTTCACAGCGATTATTCGGCAGTTGGATTATATGTTGAAGATGGCCAGCAACTTCAAGCCTTAAACAGAGCCACGCAGGGCTATGGTAACTTTCTGATTCAGCCGAATGGGGTGTTGGCTTGGAATGATCAGGAAGTTCGTTTACAGAGCACTGCGGAATATGCAAAAAATACTTTTAATCCACGTTATGCAACGCAGTCAGGCCCAATGTTGGTCCATCAAGGGCAGATCAATCCTAATTTTTTAAAAGATGCCAGCTCATATAAAATTCGAAATGGTGTCGGATTGAAAAATCAGCAGTTATATTTTGTAATTAGTAATCAGCCTCTGACTTTCTATCAGTTTGCAACTTTCTTTAAGGAAGCACTGGGCGTTGATGATGCATTATATTTAGATGGGTCATTATCCAGTGCTTATATTCCTGCATTGAACAGACATGATGCATGGAGGCGATTGGGGCCAATGTTGGCTTATAGCGAATTTGAGCCATGCAATAAGGTGTTTGTAGACTCAAACTAAAGAAATTTATGTACATGGAAGCAAAGTATCGAAGTTCGAAGATTTACTTTGAGAATTACAGGTTGGTGGCTATTCTTTCATTAAATTAAGAAAACTACTTTGTCGGCTACAGTATTCGATTGCTTCTTGTTTATTCATGGCAGGGACTTGCTCTTTAAACTGTTGTTTACGTGTTTTAATTTGAAGATCAGACATTTGCATCTGCTTGGATATTTTTTCGATGTTAGTCCAATAATTTTGGCATTCTTCGGGTAGGCGTTGGCATCCTGTCAGTATAAAACTGAGGCTTCCGAGTAACATCAATAGATGGAGTTTCATCGCAAATATCCCTGATTTCTTATAATTTTTCATTATTGTGCATCATCATAACAAAAAGATGAAAAAAATTATAAACAAAGCAGTCATTTAGCTAAGAAGACGAAAGCTTGGGTTTGAATTGCCAAAATTATAGACATTAAAAAAGGCATTTCATGGGGATGAAATGCCTTTTTGTACAATCTACAATTTAGTGCAATGGTAGATGTTGTAGCTCATTGAGCTCTTTACGACTATAGCCACGAGAAGCTAGAACTTTCTTTATGCCAAGAATGACATCTTCATCGGTTGCTTTTGCAAGCGCTTCTAGAAGTTGTTCATTAGATTTGCATGAGCAATCATTTTCAACGCAAGCAATTTGGTTTTTATGCCCGTTTTCCTGTTCAGTTGAGAACAATTTTTGCCAAAAACTCATAGAGCCTTCATTTATGACCTTCGATAGAACGAAATATAGTCAATCTGTAAAATAATTCAAGTCTACCAAAGTGATAAAAGCATCAGTTGAACACTAGATTTTCCGATTAATCTAATGAACATGAACGAAATAAAGAAAGTATAGGGGACTTGTATATTTTAACTTACTTATTTTTAAGTAATAAAAAAGAGCTTAATGTTAAGCTCTTTGGGTTATGCTTTTATGACATGAAATGTTTTGTTTAAATCTTTTCGAGTAACACACCAGATTCTACATGATGCGTATACGGGAATTGATCGAACATTGCGAATTTTGTGACTTTGTGGGTTTTTGACAAGGTTTTTAAATTGTCATGTAAAGTGTCTGGGTTACATGAAATATAAATAATGCGTTCGAAGCGCTGGATCAATTTTAATGTTTCATCGTCGATACCAGCACGCGGTGGATCAACAAAAACTGTGTCGAAGTCATAAGTTGAAAGATCAATATTGGCTTCTTGTAAGCGACGGAATTCACGTTCGCCATTATAGGCTTGTGTAAAGTCTTCGGCAGATAAACGTGCAACTTGGATGTTGTCTACGCCATTTTGCTCGATATTCCACTGTGCTGCATATACAGATGATTTTGCTAATTCGGTTGCTAATACGCGGTTAAAGCGCGAAGCCAAAGGCAGGGTAAAGTTACCATTACCACAGTAAAGCTCAAGTAGGTCTTTATCGGACTGCTGAGCAACATTACATGCCCATTCCAACATTTTTTGACAAACCTTGGCATTTGGCTGCGTAAAGCTATTTTCAATTTGTTTGTATTTATATTGGCGATCGAATACTTGTAATTCTTCTACGACAAATTCATTTTCTAAAACAAACTTTTGACCACGGCAACGGCCAATCAGTTGAATGTTCAATTCTTTAGCCAAAGCTTTGGCAGCCACTTCCCATTCTGGCTCAAGCTTACGATGGTAAAGCAAAGATACCAGCATTTCGCCACTGAGCGTTGCGAGGAAATCGACTTGGAATAAACGTGCAGATAACATTGAATCTGCTTCCAATGCAGTAAGTAACTTCGGCATTAAGTCATTAATGCTTTGATCTGCAATAGGGAACTCTTTAATCTCTACAACATTTTTCTTGTCATCTTCAGTACGTTCAAACATTGCATAGAACATACCGCCTTCTTTACGATGCCAAATACGGAATTCTGCACGCATACGAAAGTTTTGCTCAGGTGAGTTAAAAACTTCTAGTGAAGGAGGATTAAATTCGGCAAATTGCGCTGAAATACGCTCAACTTTTGCATCAAGTTGTTGCTGATAAGAAGAAGTCATATACAGAAAAAATCACATGTATGTTCAAAACAGGGATGGTAACAAAGTTTGAACTTGAAGGGTCAAATTATTCTAAAAATGTTGCAAGAAACTCACTACTTTAGGATTTAACTGAATAAAAAACCGAAGCTGTACGTATACAACTTCGGCGATCCTTGCTCTGAGGAAGCGTGGATAGGTTAGCTCATGGTCATGAGGCTTGCATTACCACCTGCAGCGGCAGTATTAATGCTAATTGCACGTTC
The DNA here is from genome assembly GCF_013391565.1 of Acinetobacter sp. SwsAc6. NCBI lineage: Bacteria > Pseudomonadati > Pseudomonadota > Gammaproteobacteria > Moraxellales > Moraxellaceae > Acinetobacter > Acinetobacter sp. SwsAc6. The sequence goes on along the minus strand of NZ_JACAXE010000002.1, from coordinate 43,337 downwards.
AATGACAAATCGCTCAAGCGGAATGTCATATTGACCTGGCTCTAATCGAGTAATACCAATGATGGCACCATCACGGTTGGCAATCTGCTGTTGTAAGCTCAGTAGCTCCGACTTAGTTCCATGGAACAGCACTGCATCAAACTGTCCATTTTGTAGATCTGGAACCACGGCAATACGATTTGCTACAGCCTTTGGCATACTAGATAAGTACTTTAATATAAAAGTATTATCTGGAAGTACAGCAGGTTGGCATCCGACTTTAAATAGCGCAAGTAACTGTTGGATCTGATCCTGTTCTTGAGCTGCTATTGTTAGTACACGATGTCTAGGTAGTACCACATATTGGTTACTTTCACCCGTAGGACCTTGTAGTTCATAACTATGGCCTACACAAAAGGCAGCAGGAGTCTGAAGTTTAAATTGAGGGAAGGTTTTTTCTGCCCAAAGTTTAAATGCATCGTACAGTTCTTGCTGATTTGGCAAACTTTCAGCTGAGCCAACCGCGTATGGTGTTGCCAACTGTTTTTGGCTGCACTGTTGCATTAGTCGGTACACATAAATTGGACCACCAGCTTTTGGGCCAGTTCCAGAAAGACCTTCGCCACCGAAAGGTTGTACACCTACGACTGCACCAACAATATTACGGTTAATGTAAAGGTTTCCGACTTCTGCATGTGAAATGACGGTTTGAATCGTTTCATCAATACGAGTGTGTAAGCCCATGGTGAGGCCATAACCTTTAGCATTAATTTGCGTGAGTAGTTGATCAAGTTCGCCGTATTTGTACGTAATAACGTGTAATACAGGACCAAAAACTTCGCGTTTTAAATCATCGAGATTTGGAAGCTCAATTAGGGTAGGTGGTACAAAAGTGCCTTGCTGTAAATCCGTCTCGTCATTATTACGCATGATTTGATGAACTTTATGACCTTTGGTACGCATATTAGCAATATGCTGATCAATAATACCTTTTGCTTCACGATCAATCACAGGGCCAATATCTGTACTTAAGAGATAAGGTTGACCCACTTGAAGCTGTTTCATTGCACCTTTTAACATGGTGATCACAGTTTCAGCATTGTCTTCTTGTACACACAGTACACGAAGTGCAGAACAGCGTTGACCCGCACTGTCGTAAGCAGAATTCACCACATCTAACACAACTTGTTCTGTCAGTGCAGATGAATCGACGATCATGGCATTTTGGCCACCTGTTTCTGCAATTAACGGAACGGATTGGCCAGTTAGGCTTAAACGTTGAGCAACAGTTTTTTGTAAAATACGTGCGACTTCTGTTGAACCTGTGAACATGATGCCATTAATTCGTGCATCTGCACTTAACTTCGCACCGACAGTTTCACCGCGGCCAGGTAACAGTTGTAATACGGCTTTAGGTACACCAGCATCCCATAAAATTTGCACGGCTTGTGCTGCAATCAATGGGGTTTGTTCGGCAGGTTTTGCTATAACGGTATTACCTGTAACTAAGGCCGCTGCGATTTGACCACTGAAAATTGCCAGTGGGAAGTTCCACGGGCTAATACACAAGACTGTACCTAATGGTTCAATCTGTGTTGCAGGTTCAAGGTTCACCATTTGTGCTGCATAGTAACGCAAGAAATCTACAGCTTCACGTACTTCTGCAATGGCATTGGCATAGGTTTTACCACTTTCACGGCACAGTAAAACCATTAATGGCTGTAGCTGCGCTTCCATGCTGTCGGCTGCACGTTGTAAACATGCCGCGCGTTCATTTTTCGCTAAGTTTTTCCAAGCATCTTGAGCGGCAGTTGCAGAACTTAGTGCAATATCGACTTGTTCTAAGCTGGCTTCTGTTACATGACCAACTAAATCTAGATGATTTGCAGGATTTAAGATTGGAAGTGCAGTGCTTTCAGTTTCTGAATGTAAGTTTTCACCCATTGGTAATGCTTGCCATTCAACTTTACTAAGTTCTTGGGCTGTTAAATCGAGCGCCAATAAATCACGGTCATTGGCTAAGTCTAAGCCAGTCGAGTTGTTTCGCTCAGTACCATACAGATGAATTGGGTAAGGAATTGAAGGGTGCTTTAAGCCAGCTTGGCCTTCAAGTTTCGCTGAGTGTTCAATGGTTTGACGTGGATTTTCAATCAAATCATCAATTTTTAAAGTTTTGTCTGCAATTCGATTCACGAAAGAGGTATTTGCGCCATTTTCTAACAGGCGACGAACTAGGTACGCGAGTAGAGTTTCGTGGTTGCCAACAGGTGCATAAATACGGCAAGGAACACCCAGTTTATGGTCTTTTTTATCACCAACAACTTGTTTGTAGAGTGGTTCACCCATGCCATGTAAGCATTGGAATTCATATTGACCCACATAATATTTCGCAGGATCTGCCAATTGGTAGATTGTTGCTAAAGTTTGCGCATTATGGGTGGCAAATTGTGGGTAAATTTGATCAGGAGCTGCCAAAAGTTTACGTGCACAAGCAATATAAGACAAATCGGTATGTACTTTACGGGTAAATACAGGGTATTCATCCATACCATCAATTTGTGCTTTTTTAATTTCGCTGTCCCAATAAGCACCTTTAACCAAACGAATCATTAAGCGTTTATGGCTACGTTTGGCAAGATCAATGACATAGTCAACGACATAGAAACAGCGTTTTTGGTAGGCTTGAATCACAAAACCAATGCCTTTCCAATTGTTCAGCTTTGGTTCGAAGCAAAGGCGTTCAAGCATTTGTAATGAAATTTCTAAACGCTCTGTTTCTTCAGCATCAATATTTAAGCCAATGTCGTATTCTTTAGCCAATACAGCAAGGTTTAAAACTTTGGCATACAGTTCATCTTGTACACGGGCAATTTGCGAACGTTGGTAGCGTGGGTGTAATGCTGAAAGCTTAATGGAGATACCTGGGCCGTCATACACATTTTTATCTGCTGATGCTTTGCCAATGGCGTGAATGGCATTGGTGTAATCATCATAGTAGCGTTCTGCATCATGATCGGTTAGGGCTGCTTCACCGAGCATGTCGTATGAATATCGGAAACCCTTATCTTCAAGTGTTTCTGCATTTTTTAAGGCTTCATTAATGGTTTCACCTGTAACAAATTGCTCACCCATCATGCGCATTGCAACGTCTACAGCTTTACGAATGACGCCACGGCCACTACGTGCCAAAAGGCTGGTCAGCATACCTGAGAGGCTATTGGCTTTTGGTGTTTCCATTAGCTTACCAGTAAGCATGAGCCCCCAAGCAGCAGCGTTCACAAACATCAAGTTACTTTGCCCAAGGTGATCTTTCCAGTTACCTTGGTTAATTTTATCTTTAATTAACAAGTCACGTGTTGCTTTGTCTGGAATACGCAAAAGTGCTTCTGCAAGGCACATGAGTGCAATACCTTCTTGCGAAGATAAGGAAAACTCTTGTAATAAGCCTTGTACAATGCCGGCTTTACCAGACTCGCCTTTGTGCTCACGTAAACTATGGGCCAAATCAAAAGCCAGTTGATAAATTCGATCTGAAAGTTCTTGATCAATTTGGCTATGTGCCAATAAATTTTCAACACATTCACTTTCTGAGCGACGCCAAGCGTCGTTGATTTCAAGCTCAAATTCCGATTTTGAAGTGAAGTGAGTAATATAACCAGTTTGAGAATGATCAGTACTGATAGGAGAAGTTGCGTCTAACATTTTAGTCAACATCCTGTGACATAGAAAATTAAATTGAGTATTGGACTGGATTTAATTTATGATCACAGAAAATATGCAGCACAACTCACTATATTTGGTGTCATTTTTAGGGAATTATTCAGATGACAAACCCAATTATGCTATTAGACCGTACAGACATCAGAATATTGGATATTCTGCAAAAAGATGGTCGAATATCAAATATTAAATTGGCTGAAGTAGTCAACCTTTCACCTACAGCCGCTTTGGCTCGTGTGCAAAAGCTCACCAAAGATGGTTATATCTTGGGCTATGAGGCAAAGCTTAATTCGGACATGCTTAACAAAAGTTTTGTGGTGTTTGTAGAAATTTTACTCGATAAAACCACGCCTAATGCTTTGGAAGAGTTTTCCGATGCCGTGATTCATTATTCAGAAATTGTCGAATGCCACATGATTAGCGGTGGTTTTGATTTCGTAGTGAAAATACGCTGTGCCAATATGGAAGAGTTTCGAAAAATATCAGGGCAGGTGCTTTGGCAACTTCCAGGAGTTAAAGAAACTCGAAGCTATCCTGTGATGGAAGTGATTAAAGAAACCAGCCAAATTAGTATCAAACAACCTGTTAAAAAATCTTAATTTCATAATTTACAGTGAACAAAAAAGGGGCCGAAGCCCCTAAATTTGTATCGGTTTTTATTTTCCAGCTTTTAACTCTTGCATTTCTTTTTCATACAAATCATTGGCTTGATCGAAACGAGCGGTAACGTCTTTCGATGGTGCTTTGCTGAGTAAACTAAATACAATGATACTGATAGTTGCCAAGATAAATCCTGGAATAATTTCGTAAATGCCTGTCGCGGCCATCGTGTTTTTCCACACAATTACCGTTACCGCACCTACAACCATACCTGCAATTGCACCGTTTATAGTCATACGTCGCCAGAACAAAGACAAAATAATAAGTGGACCAAAAGCTGCACCAAACCCAGCCCAAGCATAAGCGACTAAGCCTAAAACCTTACTATTTGGGTTAAGCGCAAGTAAAATTGCAAGAATTGCAATGGCAATGACCATTAGACGGCCGACCCAAACCAATTCATTTTGAGAGGCATTTTTGCGGATGAAGGCTTTATAAATATCTTCTGTTAGGGTGCTTGAGCACACTAAAAGTTGGCAACTTAATGTACTCATTACGGCAGCTAAAATGGCAGCCAAAATCACGCCTGCAACCCACGGGTTAAACAAGATTTTAGTTAATTCCATGAAAATAGTTTCAGGGTTTGCAGTGACCATTGCGGACAGCGCAGGATTTGCATGGAAGTAAGCAATCCCGATATAGCCTACTGCGACTGCACCACCTAAGCAAAGAATCATCCATGTCATACCAATGCGACGTGCCGCAGGAATAGATTTTACTGAGTCAGCCGCCATAAAGCGTACTAAAATATGCGGTTGGCCAAAGTAACCTAAGCCCCATGCCATAGAAGATAAAATAGCAACAGTACTTAAATCTGAAATTAAATTATTCGCATGTGGACGCACAGATTCTACAATTGCACCAACATGTGCTGCATTATCACCAATGGCTATGTAAGTCATAATTGGTGCAAGAAGTAATGCAAAAATCATTAGGCCTGCTTGGAAGGTATCGGTCCAACTAATGGCAAGAAATCCACCAATACAGACATAACTAATCGTTGCGATAGCACCAATCCAAAGAGCAGTGGTGTAGTTCCAGCCAAATAAGCTTTCAAATAGACGGGCGCCAGCAACCATGCCTGAAGCACAGTAAATTGCAAAAAAGATTAAAATAACAACGGCTGAAATAATCCGCAGTACTTTTTTTGAATCGCCAAAACGACTAGTGAAATAATCAGGTAGGGTGAGTGCATTATGCTGAACTTCGGTGTGTACGCGTAGACGACCTGCCACCAAAAGCCAGTTTAGCCAAGCCCCAATAATAAGACCAATCGCAATCCATGCCTCGGATAAACCAGATAAGTAAATTGCACCAGGTAAACCCATTAAGAGCCAGCCACTCATATCTGAAGCACCAGCTGAAAGTGCGGTAACGACACTACCTAGGCTTCGTCCACCTAAAATATAATCGTCAAAGTTGGTTGTAGCCTTATATGCATACAATCCAATGCCAATCATTGCCATGATATAAAACATAAACGTGATTAGCGTAGGGTTTAGTTGGCTCATAGCTATGCCATCCTTTGTCTGTTCAATTAACCATCTTTCCTAAGATGAATTTTTGCTCGATATCACCGAGGTGCTGATTCAAACACAATTTAAAATTTACGCTCTGTTACATTTCGGTGAGTTTTATTATAACTTTGTGAAACTTATTGTAATTTTGGTTACAAAGTGAATAAAGGTGAATTTTTTTATTTTGATGCGTCACTCGTGTTATTTTGGGTTTAAATCTGCCGATTTTTGTGAGCTGATTTTTTATCAATTGGCTATATTTTTGAAAATAAAGGCAAAGGTTTTAGAGGGATGAGAATTAATTTACATAACTTTACATAGATTACCTAAAACAAACAATTGTAATAATATGTTTCATAATGAAGTAAAACGTCTGTGGTTTAACTAAGCCATCCTTATAGTATGGAAATTGCACACTTTTAGTGCATTTCATAAAGAGTATTTATTGTGGCAATGGTTCAGGTAGTTAAAACAAGAATAGAGCACGATTTGTTGGGACAAAAAGAAGTTTCAGCAGAAAGCTACTATGGTATTCATACATTAAGAGCGCTGGAAAACTTCCAGATCTCTTCTAGCAAAGTCGGTGAAAATCTCCCTTTCATTCGTGCTTTGGCGCAAGTGAAAAAAGCATCCGCACAAACCAACTTTAAATTTTCCAAAATCAGTCATGAGCTGAGTGAAGCAATTCAATTCGCATGTGATCAATTGATTGAACAACCTGCGCAGTGGAGCGCGTCATTTCCACTAGATGTCTATCAAGGTGGCGCAGGCACTTCAATTAATATGAATTGCAACGAAGTCATTGCAAACATTGCCTTGGAAAAATGTGGTTTTAACAAAGGTGAATATGCACATATCCACCCGAATGATCATGTGAATAAATCGCAATCTACCAATGATGTCTATCCGACAGCTTTGCGTTTGGCTGTTTTTTATCAGTTAGAACAATTATTGGCAGTGTTACAGCAAATTGTTGCGAGTATTCAAGCCAAGGCAAAAGAGTTCCAATATGTGGTGAAAATGGGGCGTACACAATTGCAAGATGCTGTTCCAATGACTTTGGGGCAAGAATTTCGTGCTTTTGCGACTTTATTAAAAGAGGATATGAAGTTAATTAATAATACCCGTCAGTTATTGTTAGAAATTAACTTGGGTGCTACTGCCATTGGTACAGGGGTAAATACGCCTAAAGGCTATGCGCATGAAACAGTGCAAGCGCTTAAAAAGATTACTGGTTTGCCTCTGATTGGGGCAGAAGATTATGTTGAAGCAACCAGTGACTGCGGTGTATTTATTATATTGTCGAGTACATTAAAGCGTTTGGCAGTTAAGCTTTCAAAAATTTGTAATGATTTACGCCTACTCAGTTCTGGACCACGTACAGGTCTTGCAGAAATTCTGTTGCCTGAGCTACAAGCCGGCTCGTCTATTATGCCTGCAAAAATTAATCCTGTGATTCCAGAAGTTGTGAATCAAATTGCTTTTAAAGTCATTGGCAATGATTTGGCTGTCACTATGGCGGCTGAAGCGGGTCAGTTGCAGTTAAATGTTATGGAGCCTGTGATTGCTGTATCTATGAATGAATCGATTGATTTGCTATGCCGTGCAATTGAAACCTTAGATACGAAGTGTATTCAAGGCATTCAAGCGAATGAGCAGGCTTGTTATGATGCAGTCATGCGCAGTGTGGGTATCGTTACTTTATTAGACCCTATTTTAGGGCATGCTAAATGTGATGAAATTGGTAAGCAATGTATTGCAGAAAATAAAACCATTCAGCAAGTGGTACTGGAGCGTAATTTACTTAGCCAAGCACAATTGGATGAAATTTTTGCATTTAGCAATTTAGTGTCCGAAGTGGAATCTAGCCTCATTGATTTAGCTGCAGTTTCTTAATACTGCTATATGCTAATATTCTGTAATAGAAACTGTATGGCATCGCTTTAGCTATTGAATAGCGTTCTTTCAAAAATCAAAAAATGATTTATGAAAGAGGTTTAAAATTTATCAGGCCATCACTTTAAATATGCATGAAGTGGTGGCTTTTTGCATCCTTATTTTATACGCGTCTGCATCATTGGGTAAGTATAATTGTACTCGGCCACGTGTTTAATGAAAATTTGGTTATTTTCTCGGCTTTTACTGAAGAGATTGTCAGGATAAGGTCACGCGAATAGCTAAAACATTTTAGAATATCCAAAATGTCATTCTTGGACAAACCAATATGTTGAATAAACTCACTGCCTTGTTTAAAAGCTCTGAGCCTACGGCAGAGCAACTTTTTAAAGAACAGCATCAAATACAATACGATGAAACACAGGGATATATAGTTGCGGGCGTGGTGTTGAATGAAGTGCTATCAGCAAGATTAAATTACTTTTCTAATCGTCGCGTGAGTTCATTTAATGATTTGGCGGCCGTCTACAATGCAGGCATGATTATTAATGAAAAAATTGACTTAGAAATTGCCCGTCAGAATTTTAATACTGAGCTCGGGAACACTGCCAAAAACTTGCAGGAATTTAAACAATTAATACGAGTACTTAGTGAATACTATCGTAACTTTTTACGCGAGCATAATAAAAAGGGTCGCTAAGATAAAGCGGACTTATATTCAGTTGTAAAGGCATGTAAAGCAATGCGATAAAACACATCATGTTGAAATGCATCGTGTTAAAATAACAGCCATGTTGTTTAGACGCTAAAGCTATATACATGTTCCAACAAGAAATTACTCAACTTAATTTAAAACAGCTTAAAGCAGGCGAAAAGCGCTGGATTGGCAATTTGCAGGGCTCTGCGACGGGTCTGCTTTTTAAAGAAATCGCACAACAGAATAATAAGCAACTGTTTGTTATTGTTGCGCGTAATAATCAGCATTTGGGGCAGTTGGAAAGCGAGCTTGAATTCTATGGCATAAAACCAACGATTTTCCCAGATTGGGAAATTCTCCCTTATGATCGCTTGTCGCCACATCAAGATATTGTTTCAGAGCGTTTAGCAATATTGTCCAATATGCCAAATTCTGGGGTGCTATTAATTTCAGCATCCACCTTGGCGCAGCGAGTTGCACCAAGCTCTTGGGTTTTAGGCGAACATTTTGATATTCAAGTCGGTCAAAAATTTGACTTAGAAAAACAAAAAACACGCTTAGTTCAAGCAGGCTATCACTTGGTCGATACGGTTTATGATCATGGTGAGTTTGCTGTGCGTGGCAGTATTATGGATATTTATGCGTCTGGGCAAAACTCCCCAATTCGTATTGATTTATTTGATGATGAGGTCGATACACTCAAATTCTTTGATCCAGAAACTCAGCGCACCACAGAAACTTTAAAAAACTTTACTGTACTTCCTGCAAAAGAATTTCCATTAAAAGAAGGTCGTGCTGTATTTCGTGATCGTTATGCAGAACAATTTCCAACGGCTAATCCTAAGAAGAATGCAATCTATCAAGATGTGTTGGACGGGATCGCATCACCAGGGCTTGAGTTTTATTTTCCTTTATTTTTTAGTGCAGAAGCGATTCAGACACAATCTAGTCTAACATCGTACTTACCAAAGAATGGCATTGTCATTACAGATTCGCATTTGGATGATGGCTTAATCCAATTTTGGACTGAAGTACAACGTCGTTATGAAGATCGTCGACATAATGTAGATCAACCCATTTTAGCGCCAGAGCATCTCTTTTTATCGCCTAACCAAGTGTTTGAGCAACTCAACCATTTTGGTCGTGTCATTGCTTCGCAAGATGTGTTTGATGACAAAGCTGGTGTGGTCAATATTATTGCAGAAGCTCCCCCGCGTTTAGCTGTAGATCCAAAACGTGAAAAGCCTTTTACGGAAGTTAAAAATTATATTGACCATGCCAATCATCCTGTTTTATTGGTGGCAGAAAGTGCAGGCCGACGTGAAACTTTAAAGGATGCGCTACGTCCAAGTCTTGGCAATATTCCAACTGTAGAAGGCTTTGAAGATTTTGTGACATCGATGCATGCTGTCGCAATAACCAATGCACCTTTGGAACGCGGTTTATTACTGACAGATAAGCTCAGTGTGATTTCGGAAAATCAGCTGTATGAGCATCGCGTTGTACAACGCCGACGTAAACGCCAGCAAGAAGTTTCTGAAGAGTTTTTAATTCGTAGCTTAACTGAGCTGAATATTGGTGCGCCTGTTGTACATATTGATCATGGTGTTGGACGTTATGCAGGGCTGGTTACACTGAGTATTGATAATCAAGACCATGAATTTTTGCAGCTTGATTATGCCGATGCGGCCAAAGTGTATGTGCCCGTAACTAACTTGCATTTGATCAGCCGTTATAGTGGTGGTGACCCAGATTTGGCGCCATTACATAAGCTGGGAACGGATACGTGGAGCAAAGCAAAACGTAAAGCATTAGAGCAAATACATGATGTAGCTGCCGAGTTACTCCATATTCAAGCACGTCGCCAAGCTAAGCCTGGTTTTGGATTTGAGTTGGATCACAGTATGTATATGCAGTTTGCCAGTGGTTTTGCTTATGAAGAAACACTCGATCAGGCCAATGCAATTGAGGCAACGCTACATGACATGCAACTGGCAAAACCTATGGATCGATTGGTCTGTGGTGACGTTGGTTTTGGTAAAACTGAAGTGGCGATGCGGGCAGCTTTTGTTGCGGTCCAAAATAATAAACAAGTTGCGGTACTAGTTCCGACTACATTGCTCGCTCAACAGCATTATGAGTCATTCAAAGACCGTTTTGCAGATTGGCCTGTGCGAATAGAAGTATTGTCGCGTTTTGGTTCATCCAAAACACATACTAAAACTATAGAAGACTTAGCCGAAGGTAAAGTTGATATTGTGATTGGTACACATAAAATTTTGCAAGAAAATGTGCAATTCCAGCAACTTGGGCTCATGATTGTGGATGAAGAGCACCGTTTTGGGGTGCGCGATAAAGAGCGCATCAAAGCAATGCGGGCAGATGTAGACATGCTGACTCTGACTGCTACGCCAATTCCTAGAACGCTGAATATGGCATTTAGTGGTATGCGTGATTTATCTATTATTGCGACGCCGCCTGCTCGACGTTTAGCGGTAAAAACTTTTGTGCAAGACCATACAGATGATGCAATTAAAGAAGCGATTTTGCGTGAATTGCTACGCGGTGGTCAGGTGTATTTTCTGCATAATGAAGTGGATACGATTGAACGCTGTGCAGAGACGATTCGTAATTTGGTTCCTGAAGCGCGTGTTGCAGTTGCACATGGTCAAATGCGTGAGCGTGAATTGGAGCAGGTCATGCAACAGTTCTATCATAAAGAATATAACGTATTAGTGTGCTCAACCATTATTGAGACAGGTATTGATGTTCCAAATGCCAATACGATTTTAATTGAACGTGCAGACAAGCTGGGTTTAGCCCAATTACACCAATTACGTGGCCGTGTAGGTCGTTCGCATCATCAAGCTTATGCTTATTTAATGGTGCCTTCGATTAAAGGCCTTAAGGGAGATGCTGAAAAGCGTTTAGATGCCATTAGTCGTGCCGCTAATTTAGGTGCGGGCTTTATGCTGGCCACTGAGGATTTGGAAATCCGTGGTGCAGGTGAATTATTGGGCGAACAGCAGAGTGGTTCAATGCAAGCCATAGGTTATAGCTTGTATATGGAAATGCTAGAAAAAGCGACCAAAGCCATTCAAAAAGGTAAGACCCCCAACTTTGATGCACCGTTATCACTTACTGCTGAAATTTCCCTACACATGCCAGCACTTATACCGGATGAATACTTAGGTGATGTCCATCAGCGCTTATTGTTTTATAAGCGTATTAGTAACACCGACTCTCGTGAGAAACTAGATAATATTCGTATGGAGTTGATTGATCGCTTTGGTCTTCCCCCTCAGCCAGTTAAGCAACTATTTGCAGTACATCAAGTTCGTTTGAAAGCAGAGCAGTTAGGCATTACCAAAATTGATATTGGTGGACATGGCGGGCATATTGAGTTTGCGCCTGATACGCCAGTACAAGCGATGAGCATTATTCAAATGATGCAAAAGCATCCGACTTTCTTCCGTATGGAAGGTGGGCAACGCTTAAAAGTGATGGTGATGTTAGAGGAATTTGAAAAGCGCATCCAGTTTATAAATGATTTACTGGACAGTTTGTTGAAAGAGCTAAATTGATCACAGATACATTAAAATATTTATATGAATATTCTTCAAAAAATGCGAGTATGATATTTGTATGTACAAAGAAATACTTGATTTTTTGGAGAAATTTATTAAAGTTAAAAATGTGACTTGCTTCAAAGCAAATCAAAGTTATTTGTACTGAAACACATAGCCTATAATTTTCACACCCAATAGGATGTGATAGTATTAGCCATCATTCTAATTTTTGCATCATTTATAAAGATATGTTTAGTTTACATCCACAACTTGCTCAAGATACGTTTTATGTAGGCGACTTTCCACTGTCAACATGTCGTTTGATGAATGATATGCAATTTCCGTGGTTAATTCTTATACCGCGTGTTCCAGGCATCACAGAATTATATGAGCTGAGCCAAGCAGACCAGGAACAATTCCTACGTGAATCAAGCTGGTTGTCTAGCCAGTTATCTCGCGTATTTCGCGCAGATAAAATGAACGTGGCCGCATTAGGTAATATGGTTCCACAACTACATTTCCATCATGTTGTACGTTACCAAAATGATGTGGCATGGCCTAAACCAGTTTGGGGCACACCAGCTGTACCTTACAGCAATGAAGTACTTGCTCACATGCGTCAAACCCTAATGTTGGCATTGCGTGGTCAAGGTGATATGCCATTTGATTGGCGTATGGATTGAACACCACATTTCTAAATTAAGGAAAATGTGGCTATCTATGTCCGCAAGGAGTAACTGAGTGGCATTGTTAGACGAATGGATTAATAAAGAACCAAGACAGTTCGAGTATCTACATCGCTTGATGGGATACTTGATGCTGTCATTGGTGACCATTGTCTATCATTACACTCAACCAGATACGCATTATCAAATTTACATTCCGTTTTTCTTACTTGTTGTACTTTTAATTACGCCAAAATTTTCGCATTGGCTGATTTATCGTTTTAACAATAAAGTTAAGCGGAATGTGCTTTTTATCATCGATATTATTATTATTTCGGTGATGTTATCGGCAGTACATCTTAATTTGGTGCTGTCATTTTTAGCGCTTTTTGCACTACTGTATACAGCAATAAATAACAAAATTTCCTTTTTGATGGTGTCTTTGGCCAGTCTGATTGGGATTTCAGTTTTCTATTTATGCACCATCTTTATATTTGATTTTCACGAGTACTTTGACAACACCAGTAGTGAACTGACGGTCGTTGGTTTCTTATGTTTGATTACTTATTTTGGCGTGGGAAGTTATTACCAAATGTCCCAAGTTCAATATATGGCCAACAAAAAGAATCATTATTATGATCAGATGAACCGCTATATGGAGTTTGCGAATCAGCTCAGTCGTTATGCGCCAGTACAACTGTGGCAATCGATTATGAAAGGCGAGTCTGAAGCTAAAATTGAATATAAGCGTAAGAAAATGACCATTTTCTTTTCGGATATTCAAGGCTTTACTGAACTATCAGAAACACTTATCCCAGATGATTTAGCCTTCTTGCTCAACGATTATTTAAGTCACATGACTGAAATTGCGAAGCAATATGAAGCAACTGTCGATAAATTCATGGGTGATGCAATTCTTATCTTTTTTGGTGATCCACACAGTCAAGGTGTGGAGCAAGATGCCAAAGTATGTTTGGAAATGGCGATGGTTATGCGTCAGCAAATGAAATTGCTTCGTGAGCGCTGGATCAAAATGGGTTATCCGCCGTTGCATATCCGTATGGGTATTTCCACAGGATATTGCCACGTAGGAAACTATGGTGCGGCACATCGCATGGCATATACGATTGTCGGGCGTGATGCAAACTTAGCGGCGCGTTTGCAAAGTGCTGCAGAAGTTGATGAAATTTTAATTTCTGATGATACGCATAAGCTGATTAAAAATGATTATCTCTGTGCACCTAAAGCGCCAATTTACTTGAAAGGGATTCAAGGTCCGGTACGGACATGGCAGGTGATGGAACGTTATACTTCGCAGAAAGTGGATTATCAACGCTGGTTTGATTATGAATATAAAGGCTTCCATTTACTGTTAAATTTAGATGAAGTACAAAATTTTGAGTATCCTGAGCTCATTCATGTACTTGAAAAAATGATCAAGCGAATTCAAACACAACAAAAAATGACAAACTCAGAAGGGATTGTGAAACTCAATCTTGAAGACGAAGTGATTGAAGAAATTGAAAAAATAGAAACCCATAGTTGAAAGGTGTGAGTTCACTGAGCTCATTTCGTCTGAAATCACACAATAAATAAGTAGATTGTTAAACTAAAAAAGACCGCTTTTGCGGTCTTTTTTATGCGATTCTGAAGTGACTAAGTTATCGATAACTTAGTGATTTTCAGATGCGTGGTTAATGGTGTATTTCGGAATTTCAACTTCCAAATCATCATTTTCAATTTTAACTTGGCAAGATAGGCGTGAATCTGGCTCTAAGCCCCAAGCGCGGTCGAGCAAGTCGGCTTCAATGTCATCCATTTCTTCAAGCCCATCAAAGCCTTTACGAACAACAACATGGCAAGTTGTACATGCTTTAGACATATCGCAAGCATGTTCAATTTTAATGCCATTGTCTAAAAGGCTTTGGCATAGGTTTGCATTTGACTCAACTTCAAACTCAGCGCCATTTGGGCAAATTGTTGCATGAGGCAATACTTTAATACGTGGCATAGTCTTAACCTGTAAATTAATTTGAGTTTGACCAGTCGTCGAGCTTTGTACCTTTAAGCGCAGTATCAATATGTTGATTCATACGTGCAGCCGCAAAGGCATCACTATGTATTTTAAGCTGTTCTACGGCGTGTTCAATAGCTTGAATCTCATTTGATTCAAGTTGTGTTTCTAGTGCTTGTTTTGCGAGTAGAAGTGCATCTAAGTCAGGAGTAGCTAACAGCTGTTGATCTACTTTAAGTGCTTGAGTAAGTGCTTCTAATTCGCGTTGTGCTTCAATCTTGGTTTCATGCAAATGGCGCAGATGCTTATCTTCTTCAGCAAACTTGAAACCATCAAGAAGTAGACGCTCTGTATCTGTATCGGATAAACCATAAGATGGCTTGATATCAATTTGAGCGTGTACACCCGATGTAGCTTCTTTGGCAGAAACAGTGAGTAGGCCATCTGCATCCACTTGGAAAGTCACTTCAATGCGTGCTTGACCTGCAGTCATTGGTGGAATACCACGAAGTACAAAACGACCTAAGCTACGGCAATGTTCGACCAAATCACGTTCACCTTGTAATACATGAATCAACATGGCGGTTTGGCCATCTTGATAGGTCGTAAATTCTTGGCGACGTGCAACTGGAATGGCAGTATTACGAGAAATTAAACGTTCTACTAAACCACCCATGGTTTCTAGGCCGAGTGAAAGAGGGGTTACATCTAACAGTAAAGAGCCATCTTTGGTGTTACCAATCAATTGATTGGCAGTTATCGATGCACCAATTGCTACAACTTCGTCTGGGTTGATGGTACATAAGGGTTCTTTTTGGAACAGATTACGTACGGCATCTTGTACAGCGTATGAACGAGTTGAACCACCCACCAATACCACACTGTGAATTTCGTCAAGTTCTAGTTTGGCATCGCGTAATACGCGTTTACAAACACTCATCGTTTTATCGAGCGCAACTTGAATGATGCTTTCAAAGTTAGCACGGTCAAGTACAAGTTTTTGTTCGAGTAATTGCAGTTCTGCTGATGGTGCGTCAGTGAGTGCTTCTTTTGCTTTGCGTGCTGCAACAACAAAATGTGCGTATTCTGCATCATCAAGTGTATCAATATTTAGCTGTTTTTTTGCCCATTTAACAATCAAGCGGTCTAAGTCATCACCACCAAGGGCTGTGTGACCACCTGTTGCAAGTACTTCAAATACACCTTGAGAAAAACGTAAAATTGAAACGTCGAACGTACCACCACCTAAGTCATAAATGACATAGTTTTGGTCTTGCGCAAGGTTTGATTCTTGATCTAGGCCATAAGCGACAGCGGCGGCTGTGGGTTCGTTAAGTAAGCGTAAAACATTGAGGCCTGCAAGTTGTGCTGCATCACGTGTTGCTTGGCGTTGTGCTTCATCAAAATAAGCTGGAACAGTAATTACTGCGCCATTAATTGGATTTTGTAAACTTGCTTCAGCACGGTCTTTAAGTTGTTTTAAAATTTCTGCCGAAATTTCAACAGGTGTTTTACGACCTTGTGCTGTTTCAAATGCAGGCATTTGATTGTCTTCACCCACTAATGCATAAGGGTGTTGAAATTTAATATCCGCTTTTGAACGCCCCATAAAGCGTTTTACAGAGACAATCGTATTTTTAGGATCTGTCGTTAAGTATGCTTTGGCGTCATCACCATACACTGTTGAATCTGTAGCATAGTGAACAATAGACGGAAGTAACACGCGACTGTGTTCGTCTTGTAGCACTTTTGCTTTACCTGAAAGTACAGAGGCAACGAGAGAATGCGTTGTGCCTAAATCAATACCAATTGCAATACGGTGTTCATGCGGTGCACTTGATTGACCAGGTTCTGCAATTTGCAAGAGAGCCATGTGTTACATCCTTTGAACGTTAAATATAAAAAAATTAAAAATCATCATCTAAATCAAAACTGTCATCATCTAAGAAGCGATCATCAGCTCTTTCGATATCAGCCATGACTTTTTGGAAAAAGCGCAACTTACGAACAGTATCGCGAGCTTCGCCCCAATCTTCATCGGCGTAGTCAATTTTGAATTCGCGAACTAAACCATCCATCCATTGTTGCACTTCAACACGTAAAGATTTTAGATCTTCTGAGCCATGCGCATCGTCCAGTTGCTCACGAATTTCCATTGCATCTTGTAAAAACTCAAAATCACTGATGGATTGATCAAGATGATAGTCTTGTTTTTTTAGGCTGAGTAAATACGCTGCGCGACTATCTACTTGAGATAAGACTTTATAAGCTTGGTTGATTTCACTAGATTGAATCAATGCTTGGTCTTTATTTTCGGCTTTGTCTGGATGGAATTGTTGCTGCAAACTCAGGAATTGCGCTTTTAAAGCTGCTAAATCGATATCGAGTGCTGCGGGCAGATTGAACAGCTCAAAATGATTCATGGGAGATGTATTCCGCGATTGATGTGCAAAAAAATGTTGCATTAAATGCAATTAAAACAGTGATTTTACACTGTTTTAATGCATAAAGAAGGCATAAAGCTAAGATTAAACAGTGAAAGATTCACCGCAACCGCATTCACCTTTTTTATTTGGGTTGTTAAATTCGAAGCCTTCATTCAGGCCATTTTTAACATAATCCATCTCTAAACCTTCGAGATAAACTAGGCTTTTTGGGTCTGTAAAAACTTTAACGCCAAACTGTTCAAAGACTTGGTCATGTTCATTTGTTTCATCAACAAACTCAAGAACATAAGCCAAACCTGAACAGCCTGAAGTTTTCACGCCAACGCGAATGCCTTCACCTTTACCACGATTTTTTAGGTAATTGCTAATATGAGCAGCCGCATTTTCAGTTAAGTGGATCATGAAAACTCCGTGATATCTATTTCAAAAACTTAGAAAATTAAGCTTTTGTTTTTTTGCTACGGTAGTCTTCTACAGCAGCTTTAATGGCATCTTCAGCAAGTACAGAACAGTGTACTTTTACTGGTGGTAGTGCAAGTTCAGTTGCGATGTCGATGTTTTTGATCGCTTGAGCTTCATCTAAAGTTTTGCCTTTTAGCCATTCAGTTACTAAAGAGCTAGATGCAATTGCAGAACCACAACCATAAGTTTTGAAACGTGCTTCTTCAATCACGCCGTTATCATCAACTTGAATTTGTAGACGCATAACGTCGCCACATGCTGGAGCACCAACCATGCCAGTACCAACATTTTCAGCGTTTTTGTCTAAAACACCAACATTACGAGGGTTTTCGTAATGATCAATTACTTTTTCGCTATAAGCCATGATGCTTCTCCAAACCTCGGGGTCAGCCTTTAAGATTTAATATGGGGGTGAAATAACATTAATCAATGAGATAGCCTTTAATTAAAAGCTATCTCACGAGGGTGAATCAGTGTTCAGCCCATTCAACAGTAGAAAGGTCGATACCTTCTTTGTACATATCCCAAAGTGGAGAAAGCTCACGCAATTTCTCAACAGCAGCGATAGTTACTTGTAACACGTGATCAATATCTTCTTCAGTTGTGTATTTACCAAAGCTGAAGCGGATGGAGCTGTGTGCTAATTCGTCTGAAAGACCTAAAGCACGTAGAACGTATGAAGGTTCTAATGTTGCTGAAGTACATGCTGAACCAGAAGATACAGCTGCGTCTTTCAATGACATCATTAACGATTCACCTTCAACAAAGTTGAAGCTTACGTTTAGATAGTTTGCTACGTTGTGTTCTGGATGACCGTTTAAGAACACTTGTTCTAAACCTTGTAAGCCATTCCAAAGCTTGTCACGAAGTACGCGTAGGCGAGTTTGTTCTGCTTGCAAGTTTTTGCCAGCAAGTTCAAATGCTTCACCCATACCCACGATTTGGTGAGTCGCTAGAGTACCAGAACGCATACCACGTTCATGACCGCCACCATGCATTTGTGCTTTTACGCGTACACGTGGTGAACGACGTACAAATAAAGCACCAATACCTTTAGGGCCATAAATTTTGTGCGCAGAGAAACTCATCAAGTCCACTTTTAAAGTTGAAAGATCAATTTCGACTTTACCTGCTGCTTGAGCAGCATCAACGTGGAAGTAGGTTTTATTTGCGCGAGTTAATTCACCAATTGCAGCAACGTCAGTCACAGTACCAATTTCGTTGTTTACCATCATAAGTGAAACAAGAATTGTATCTGGGCGAAGTGCGGCTTGAACCATTTCAGGTGTAATTAGACCTGTTTTTGCTTCTGGTTCAAGGTAAGTGATTTCAAAGCCTTCTTCTTCAAGCTCACGGCATGTATCTAAAATTGCTTTATGTTCAATTTTAGAGGTAATGATATGTTTGCCTTTAGATGCATAGAATTGAGCAACACCTTTAAGTGCAAGGTTGTCAGACTCAGTTGCACCAGAAGTCCATACGATTTCACGTGGATCAGCTTTAACAAGATTTGCAACTTGTTCACGTGCGTATTCAACTTTTTCTTCTGCTTGCCAGCCGTAAGCGTGCGAGCGAGAAGCAGCATTACCGAAAGTGCCATCAAATGTTAGGCACTCCATCATACGTTCAGCAACTTGAGGGTCTACAGGAGTTGTTGCTGCATAATCAAGATAAATAGGACGTTTCATGTCAAATACCTGTAACCGATAGAAGAGCTGAATCAAAGTTTGAAGAATTTTGGCGAATGGCAACGGTTTGTACGTTGTCACGAGCTACAAGGTCTGCAAGTGTGATTTTTGCGAGATAATCGGCAATGTGGTGGGAGAGTTCTTGCCATAAGTCGTGAGTTAAGCACATTGCACCATTTTGACAGTTGCCTTTATGGTCACAACGTGTTGCATCAACAGTTTCGTTTACAGCTTCAATGATTTCTAAAACTGTGATTTCTTCAGCACTACGAGCTAGGTGATAACCGCCGTTTGCACCGCGAATACTAGAAACTAAGCCGTGGCGTTTTAATTTCGCAAATAGCTGCTCTAAATATGCAACTGAAATTGTCTGGCGAGCCGCAATTTCTGCAAGAGTGATCGTTTGTTCAGTTGGCTGCAAAGCTAGATCAAGTAGAGCAGTCACTGCGTAACGACCGCGAGTTGTTAAGCGCATGATTCGATACACATGTTTAGACTAGATGTGTAGATTTTAAGAATCCTGACTAAAATAGTCAAGTTTTTTTAAGTACAGTTGAATGGTTTTATTTTTACTGCAAAATTATGCAGTTAAGCAGGCCAAACATTATACACTAGTAACACGATTAATAGAACAGTAATCATTGTAAAGATTAAATTAATCCGCTTTTGACGACGCTCAATACGTTTAATTCGATTTTTATATTGTTTTACTTCAACTTGTAATGTGTTGATTTTAGATCGTTGTTGATCAATTTTTTCTAAAAGCGGTGCGATACGCTTTTTAGACGCAGTAATATCTTGGTCATTTGGTGCTTCAGAAAGCCAGTGTTTCCAATCTGAAAGTAGTTTTGGCAGGCTAAATAATGAAAGCAAATCACGAAATTCGTCTTTTAATACGATATCGCCATCAATGCGCATCCCTTTAATGCTACGACGATTACCAAAAATAAAAATTTTGATTAAATCCATGAGGGTGGTGCGGACATCAAGATCAACAGCTTTTTCAGGTGCTTTTTCATCAAACAAAATACCATGGTCTGAAAATTGCACATAAAAATCAAAGTAAGGAATGTAACTGTTGATTTTAATCGCAATTTTTTGGTCTACAAACTTTTTAGCTTGAAGTGCCACAACGCGGTCATGTTTTAAAATAAAAGAGAAAACTGTTTCTAAAACAATTAGAGTCATTGTGAGGAGCAGATGAGTTTGATCTTTTCTCTGTTGCGCATCACTCATAAATAATCAATCCTTACCTGAAGAAAGCATCCTGCTTGTTAAATCTTTCAGGTGTAACAAAAACACGTGAATTAAGTTGCTTTGTAGAACAGTTTAGCAAATCTATCAAGTACTAAGTTTGTTAATATGGTATGAAATTGCAATTTGCTGTATACAATTGCATATAAAATAGCTAGGAGCGTCCTGATAGATGGATCAAATAAATATAGAAGAAGAAAAGCACGACGAGCAAGCTGAGCAAAATAGTGTTGAGACTAAGCGAACGAGGCATTCTAGCCGTAAATCAGTACTCGATTTTCGTAAGTATACCAAGCAAATTTGGCTCGCTGGTTTAGGTGCTTTTTCACGTGCTGAGGAAGAGGGAAATAAGTTATTTGACTCTTTAGTCAAGGTGGGGGAAGAGCTAGAATCTAAAACCACTGAAATTGCTGACCAAACCGTAGAGAAAGTTTCAGAGAAAGCCAAAGAGTCCGTAACAGATACAAAAGATAAAGTTGAAAAACTGCTCGACAATAGCGTTAATCACTCTTTAAACCGACTCGGCTTAATTACTCCAAAGGATTTACAGCATTTAGAAAAGCTTCTTTTACAATTACATGCAAAAGTTGATGCTTTGGCAGAAGAGCAGGCTCAAATAAAAGATCAATTAAAGAAAAAATAAGAGTACGATCCACATTATTTATTTATCAAGGATTTTTTCTCTCTTATTTTGCAAAAAAAGAGGATCAGAAGTATTGCCTTTACCCCCAAAGCATTGCTATAAAGGCGCTATGGCGAAATAAACTATTTTCTGGACCTTAAATAAACGATATTAAGAGGACGTAATTTTCATGAATAAATCAGAATTAATTGATGCAATTGCAGAAAAAGGGGGATTATCTAAGGCTGACGCAGGTAAAGCTTTGGATGCGACAATTGCTTCGATCACTGAAGCGCTAAAAGCTGGCGATACAGTAACTTTAGTTGGTTTCGGTACTTTTAATGTGAAAGAGCGTGCAGCACGTACTGGCCGTAACCCACAAACTGGTGCAACTTTAGAAATTAAAGCAAGCAAAGTACCAAGCTTTAAAGCTGGTAAAGGCTTGAAAGATTCAGTAGCGTAAGTTGCTAATTTACTAAACGCGCCTCTTTGGCGCGTTTTTTTATGGATAAATGTGATTTATTCGCTCAACACATTCATTCAACTTTGGTTTTCAGTTAGAATCAGTCGCAAATAAAATATTGGATTACTTATGGAATCTTTTCGCAAAGTCATCAAGGGCTGGCTAGGCAAAGTTTTGCTCGTTTTGTTTTTAACCCCTTTAGCATTGGTTGGTATTGAGGGTTATTTTAGTGGCGGGTCAAAAGATGCTGTGAAATCCGTAAATGGAACAGACATTTCGCAAAAAGAATTAGAAAATGTCACGAAATCATTTAAAGATCAGTATTTAGCATACGTAAATGGTGATGAAACTCTTCTAAATTTAGATTTCATCAACAATAAAGCGATGGATACACTGATTTCACGCCAGTTACTATTACAACAAGCTGAAAAATTGGGTATTAGCTTAAGTGATCAGCAATTAATCCAAATGATTCATCAACAGCCAAGTTTCCAAGAAAATGGTGTGTTTTCGGATGAGATGTTTGCTAAATATTTGGCTTCTATTGGTATGACGAATCGTCAATTTTTAGACAATTTACGTCAAGATCATGCACTTAAAATGCTATCGACGACTTTTACTGATAATCCATTGGTCAGTAAGGTTGATATCCAACAAATTGCAAATTTACAAACTGAACAGCGCAGCATTCAGTTGGCGAGCATTCATTTAGATGAATACAAAAAAGCAGTTAAAGTAACTGACGCTGAAATTGTAGCTTATTTTGAAAAACATAAAGCTCAGTTTAAACAACCAACTTCTGCTGATGTTGATTTTGTTGTTTTGAGCCCTGCTAATTTACCAGCAGTAAATACAGCGCCAAGTGAAGCTGAATTACAGCAAGCGTATAATGATTATGCTGAAAAACTGAAAAAAGATGCTCAGCCAATTGTGAAGCATATTTTGATTACAGCAGGTGATCGTACAGATGCTGAAGCAAAAGCTTTGGCCGTATCTGTAGCTGACAAAATTAAAGCAGGTTTAAGCTTTGATAAAGCGGCAGCACAGTTCTCTGAAGATCCTGCATCTAAAGCACAAGGCGGTAAGCTTGCCGTATATAGTAAGGGCGCTTATGGTGATGCCTTTGATCAAACTGTTGCAACTGCAAAAGTAGGTCAAGTGTCTGCACCTGTAAAAACGAAATTTGGTTATCACTTAATTGAAGTTGAAGGTGCGGTTGCAAGTGTGCCTGCATTTGAAACACAAAAAGCACGTTTAGCAGAAGAATTACTTGTTGCTAAAAAAGCCAATGCTTTTGCTGATACGGTAAATACGTTAAATGACCAAGTGGTAAGTAGTGATGCACTTGATGTGATTTCGCAAGACGTTAAAGGCGTATCAGTTCAAACTGTTAAAGGTTTAACTTTAGCTTCGCGTCATCCGGTTTTAAGCGAAAATGCGACAAAATCTAAAATCTTTAATGATGATGTGAAAAACGGTGATCGTAACGTTTCGAGTAGCATTCAGTTAAGTAATGGCGATGTTGTTTGGTTGAAAGTACGTGATTATCATCAAGCTGGTGAGCAGTCTTTAAATGCTGTTAAGCCTTTGGTTAAAGCTAAACTGATTGAACAAAAAGCGTATGATGCTGCAAAAGCTAAAATTCAAACTGTATTAAATGAGTTCAAAACAAAACCAGCAGCGGCTGTTGTTAAAACAGGTTTGAGCTTTGAAAATGCAGGCACATTTACACGTGCAGATGGTCTACTAAAACGTGACTTGCAGCGCGCCGCATTTAGTGTGGCTGCGCCAAAAGCAGGTTTTTGGTCTGTAACAACAGCAAGTATGCCAAATGAATTGGTGGTGGTTGCGGTAACAAATGTGAATAAAAATGTGAGTGCAATTCCAGCTGAACAAGTGGCAGAGCTACAGAAGTTGTATCAACAACTTCGCGGTCAGCAAGAGTTTGATGATTACACTCGTTATTTGAAGGCACATGCCAAAATTAAATAAAATGTGATCAGCTTCATGTAAAAAACCAGCCTAAAGGCTGGTTTTTTTATTTATATTTCAAAGTTTTATAAAATGCATGTTAGTCTGCTGATGCGTAAAAAATTGCATTTATAAATACTGAGTATATTTGGGGGAATAGAAAATGAAAATAAATAAGTTCAATCTGATTGAGCCAGCACAATTCAATTTGATTGATTTATTTGCATTGTATAAAAACTTCCTGAGCGCATTGCAAATACAATTAACTCCAACAACGCCAGAAGTTATTGAAAGCCATGCTTATTTGGTTGGGACTGCAGATCCTTATGCAACCGTCGTGCTTGTGGCAACTGATGTGGAGTATCGTGTTCGGGCAGATGCGCATGGCAACTGGAATATCGAAAACCCAATGATCAATGGGGGGAGTTTGACGCTTTATGTAGTGAATGCATTTGGCTTGCGCTCAGAAGAGATTAGCATTGCTGTGATTCCTGCACCTGAAATTGTAACGGCACCTGCTGTGCCTGTAATTTTGGAGCAAGGCGCGTATTTAAGTGGGACTGCAGATGCAAATGTAACGATTGTGATTCATGCTGAGGGTGTGGAGTATCGTATACCAACTGATGCGGATGGCCATTGGAGCATTGAAAATCCAATTATCAATGGTGGCAGTTTAATGCTCTATGCTGAAAGTGACAGCGGGCTTCAATCTGAGCAGATTGGTCTGGCAATTTTAATGCCTGAAATACCGCAAATGCCAGAAATTCCTCAGGTGATGGTAAATGGCGATATTTTATCGGGTACAGCATCTGCCCAGCATAAAGTGATTGTAACTGTAAATGCGCAAGAGTACGTAACATATAGTGATGCATCTGGCCAGTGGGCTATGGATAATCCCATCAAACACGGTGGTTTTGCTTCAATTGTGACTGAAAATGAGCAGGGTGTACGTTCAGCTGAAATTCAAGTTGCAAAATTGGCTTTTTTTGAACATGAAACCGAAGTGCAAATCACCGACATTTTACTTTTAGCAGAAGACGCTAACAGTAGTGAAGAACTCACATATTCAGATGATGTTGCGACAAGCGTAGATTTATCTGCACTTTTAACAGCCCATCAAGAGGATGTGCTTTATGCGGATCATACAGTAGCGACGAGCTCCGTACACTCTCAAAGTATTCCGTTGCATACTGCAACGACGTCAAATTTACTTGATGACGGACTCCAACAAAACAATTGGATTGGCTAGTAAAATGTGACTAAACCAGCTTTTGAGCTGGTTTTTTTTTGTGGCTGATTTTGGTCGGATAGCGACTTTTGGGCAAATGCTTTTTTATAGAGGATACGAATAAATCAAATATAGAAGAAAACGTGGAAAATATTGAAATGGAGATCAAGGCTATGAAGGCTTATTTGAGTGCTTTGCTGCTGTGTTTCATCAGTGGTTTATTAAATGCAGCTGAAATTAATTTTCAAAATATTTTACAGCAAGAACGCACTTGGGCAGGACTAGAAAGTAAAACGTTAAAAGTGGGTGAGGTTGAATGGCGCTATAGTGAAGGCGGGAGTCGTTCTAAGCCAACCTTATTATTATTACATGGACTGTCTGGTACACGAGATAATTGGAATCGTGTCGCACGTTATTTTACACCTTATTATCATGTGATTATTCCAGACCTACCTGCGCATGGTGAAACCAAAACGCCAGAAAATTTTGATTTATCCATTCCAAACTTAACTGAAAAGTTGCGTCGTTTTGCTGATGCAGCACAATTTGACCCAAACTTGCATCTTGCTGGTCATTCAATGGGAGGTGCTATTGCAATGTTATATGCGGCTCAATACCCAACAGAAGTGAAATCATTGCTTTTGGTGGATGCAGCAGGCGTGTATAAGTCAGCCAATACGGCCTATCTTAAAAACCCAGAACAATTAAGAAATATTGTGGTAGAAAAGCCTGGTGATTTTGATCGATTGATGAACATTGCCATGCAAGCGCCTCCGTTTATTCCACAAGAGTTAAAGGTGGCGCAAGAAAAGCTTATGATTGCGCAGTCTAAAAATACCCATAAAATGGTTTCGACTTTGGTGGAAATGTCAAAACTCTATACGCCAGAATCTTTTGCCATGGCGACGCGAATGATTGATGCGCCCGTGATGATTGTTTGGGGGCGAAATGATCAAGTAATTAATGTTGAGGTTGCACAGGAGTTACATGGCTTATTTAAAAAGAGTGAAGCACCTTTAATTTTAAATGGAGTGGGTCACATGCCGATCTTAGAGGCAGAGCAATTGGTGGCACAGCCGTATTTGAAGTTTTTAAACACAGTTAAATAGCCTAAGCTAATTTGGATCTGTTGAAGTTCAGTATTTAAATAGGGTGCACATAGCAAATAAAAAAAAGCAGGATCGTATCCTGCTTTTTTATAACGAATTACGCTTTTATTATTCGGCATGTACTTTGAGTTCATAACCTGTATATTTGCGAATATTAATTACACCTGTATCCATAATCAGGTATTGGCCTTTAATGCCGTGCAATTTGCCACGGACAATAGGTGTTTTATCTAGATTATGAGACTTCACTTTTTCAGGATATTGCTCAACAGGGTAGATAAACTGGCGTGGTTTTTCATTTTCTAAAACTTCAATTCCTTCATTGAATTCAAGTTTTTGACTAAACTCATCGCGAATGATTTGAATTTTAGGCGCAAATTCTTCGAGTAATTGTTCACGAATACCAATTAAATCAATTGGATCAGCTTCGCCCTTAAGGAGTTTACGCCAATCTGTTTTGTCGGCGACTTGCGTACCAAACATGATTTCCAGTTGGCCAGATAAGCGACGTGATCCCACTTTCATAATTGGGAGTGCTTGGGTTGCACCTTGGTCTAGCCAACGCGTTGGCATTTGGCCCAAACGTGTAATACCTACTTTAAGCGCGCTTGAATTGGCCAAATAGACGATATGGGGTTGAAAGCAGACGTCGTGTGCAAAGCTGTCTTCACGGCAAGTTCCTAGATGGTAATGGCATGTTTCTGGTTTCATAATGCACATGTCACAAGACGCTTTGGTTTTAAAGCATTTAAAGCAATGACCCTGTGAATAGGACTTTGGTGTTTTTGAACCGCAAGAAACACAATAGATTTTACCTGTCCATTCAAGTTCAATTTCTTGACCAACACTGAATGGAAGCTCAATATCTGAACGATCTAATATGAGTTTGTATTCAACATTTGCCTTGTGTATATGTTGATCAGTTACACTAAGGTCTTTAAGGCCTGCATGCATTTTATGGCAAATGCCTTGTAGTTCCATACAAAATACTCACTTTAAACTAAGGATGCAGTAAATGGCTGAACAGAATGTCATCACTTCAATGCTAGACGATTTATCCACCGAACAGCCCATTTCAACTGCATTATGTATTGGTCAAAATATTGAGCAATACGGTCATGATCATTTAATTTCTTGGCAATATTTTAACGTAACTGACTTTTTAAGTCTGCCTTTTACCCAACGTTTTGACTTGGGATTTGTCTTACTCGATACAGAGGAGTGGCTGGGTGTAAGTGAAACGCAAAAAAGCCAAATTTTAGTCAAACTACGCGATTTAATGGCAAAGCGGATTGTGGTGGTCAGTCGTTTACAAGATGAAAAAATGCTTCGCGCTTTGGGTTTTACGCAATTAATTGACAAGACCACTCATGAAAGTGATTTTGCGTTATGGCAGTTTAATATTTTGACCTATAAGCATGTACCAGATTGGTTTAATTCAAAATTTTGGGCAAACCCAGAAAACTGGAATAAGTTCCGTTGGTAAAATTATGACTCTGTTAGTAGGCTAAATAAAATTAACAAAGATCAACAATGTATGAAATAAAAGCGTCGTATGCTGTAGTGATAATTTTATTTGGATTATAAACATGACAAATTTAAGTAATATCGTGGAAATTCTAGCAAAGCAGGCATTAGGCGGGGCAAATAATCAACAGAATACAAACTCAGGCGTAGGTGGCTTGGGAGGTATTTTAGGGTCTGTGCTCGGTCAATTGGGTGGTGCAACTAATCAGCAAAGCAATGCGCAAGGCGGGCTTGGAGGTATTCTTGGATCTGTCTTAGATCAATTAGGTGCAGGTCAACAGTCAACTGCAGGTGTGGGTGGTTCTAAAGCATCATCTTTATTAATTGCGGTATTGCCATTGGTACTTGCATGGATTCAAAAGCAAGGTGGCCTGCAAGGTGCTTTGGATAAGCTCAGAGGGCAAGGCTTTAGCAGTCAAGTTGATGATTGGGTATCTACGGGAGAAGGTGAAAACTTGGCTGTTAATCCACAGCAAGTTCAAAGTCTTTTTGATGACCAAGAAGTTGAGCAAGTTGCACAAGAAACTCAAATGCCAAAGCAAGATGTTTATAGTGCAATTTCTTCGGTATTACCGCAAATTATAGATGCTTTAACACCACAAGGTGAACAAACCAGTAAAACTGAAGCAAATGCCGACATTCAGCAAGTATTGGGCTTGGTCTCAGGCTTTCTTAAAAAATAAATAATTGTTTTTATCGTATTTTAGCTGCCCTTACAGATGGATGCTGTAGGGGCTTTTTGATGTCAAATGATTGAAGAAGAAGTATTCAGCCTTATGCATCAAGATCGAGTTTAAAAAGCTGATTCGCTTCGCAGATTTTTTTGGCTACGTAATGCGATCGTTTTAAACGGATCAGAATAATTTGCGATTGAAATTCGAGTTCGCCAAATTCAGGTTCAACTTGTACATAGTGGAGTTGACCAAATTCATCGCGTACGCGAGCTTGTGCTGAAAAGCCTGGGCGGGCACTGCCACTGGAGATTGTTGCAAGGCGACCAAGTAGATTTACATTTGGGCGTTGATATTTACTTGGAATGACTTGATCCAAGCAATGAATCATAAAAACAGTAAAAAAGATGGCAATAATCAGTGCTGGTAGGGCCAAATAATACCAAGGGAAAAATTCTAGCTCTTGTGCATAAATACACAATTGTAAAAAATATCCTGCAAGACTGAAGTTCATGAGTAAAAAGAACATAATCAGCATTTTAGAGAACTTAACATTCAAAATAGGTAAGTCATCGAGCTGTTTTGGGGATATTTTTTTGAGCAACATGCTCGGTCGAAGATTGAGATAGAAACCAATGGTTTCGGCCACACCAAGCAAAACCACAGCAATAAGACTTAAATGGAAGGGAATTAAGTCAATTTCTGTGAAAAAGTTTGGCATGGCAAGACCTTTAGGTTTTATTCTTCGTTAAGATAGATTCCGCCATCAGAATGCACGTTAATATCTACTTTTTCAAGTGCTTGACCTTGGCATGGACCCGATACACATTCACCAGTTTCAACTAAAAATAGAGCACCGTGTGTTGAGCATTCAATCATTTCTTGATCACGATCTAAGAATTGATTTTCCAAAAACTCAAGCTCCACTTGTAAATGTGGACAGAGATTTTGGTAGGCAAAAAAACCACCATCACGTTGTGTAATAAAAATAGTATCGCCATTTGGAAGCTCAAAAGAACGCGCTTCGCGCTCAGGCACATCCTCAGTCATGCAAATTTTATACATTAAGCACATTCCTTTTGAAAGCTATTTAATAGTGTGGCATAAGCATCATTGGCAAGACGCGGGCCAAATTGAGCAACAACTTCACTTGAGATTAAGATCGCAAGTTCGGCAGCAGTTTGAATATTAAAGTCAGCATTTAAAGCATATAAGAATGCGCCTGCAAAAGCATCACCAGCGCCATTGGTATCAATCGCATTAACTTTGCGACCTGCAACACTAAACGTTTCGCCAGCGTGGTGAATACGTGCACCTTGTGCGCCCATTGTAATGACAACGTCCTTACTTAATGCTTTAAGTGCCTCTAATGCTGCATCAATGCTCTCAGTACGCGTATACATTAAGGCTTCTTGCTCATTACAGAGTAATAAGTCTACGCCGTTGCCTACAAGCTCATCGAGACCTTCACGTGCGTATTGAACCATTGCTGGATCAGACAATGTAAGGGCAATTTTCACATGATTGGCTTGTGCAATTTCACGTGCTTGTTTTACTGCTTTGCGTGCAGTTTCGCTAGTTGATAAATAGCCTTCTAGGTACAACCATTTCGCAGTGGTTAAAGGGTCGAAGTCAATTTGAGCTTCAGAAAGTTCAGCTGTGATACCGAGGTAAGTGAGCATTGTACGTTCGCTATCTTCACTGACGAGTACCATGCATGTACCTGTTGTGCCTTCACTGATTGATTTTTCAGTAGTAGCAATGCCTGCTTCATTGAGGCCTTTAAGATAAATTGAGCCTAAATCGTCATTGCCTACGCGGCAACCATAAAATGCAGAACCACCTAATGCGCTAAATGCAACTGTTGTGTTGGCTGCAGAACCACCAGAAGCTTGACCTTTATAGTCTTGGCTTGCTTGTAGGTTTTGGAAAAGCGTTGCTTGAGTTTGACCATCTGTAAGTTGCATGATGCCTTTTTGCAAGTTTTGTTCAAGAAGGAAGTGATCAGAAACTTTAAATTCCTGGTCAATTAACGCATTACCAATTGCAAAAAGATCAACAGTTGCCATGTCTTTCGGTCACATCAAAAAAATGAAAACCTAAGTTTACACGAATGCTCAGGATTGCTGTAGTTTGTTGAATAAAATTCATTTTATGGGTTTTGGTTGAAAATTAGACAAAAACAGCGCATTTATAGGTTTTTTTAACGATTTATATTTTATTTGTAGTGCTTTGCTATTGATCAATTGTGATTTTTTTATTTTGATAGGTGCATTGGGTCATGCCATTCGTTTCGGGTGGTATGAATGATAAAAAACGATGAATTATAAGTGTGAGTATATGGAAATTAGTATTCGACAAGCCGATGGTTTGCCAGCGCAAATCGAGCAATTAGCAGCATTGGCACGACAAGAAGGCTATCAATTTATTTACAAACTTATAGAGGAATTCCAAAGCGGAAAAAATCGTTTTGATCAATCAGGTGAATTTTTACTCCTTGCGTATGATCAAGACCAGCTGATTGGTTGTGGTGGTTTAAACCAACAATGGGGAGACGCTGGTGTAGAAGACCGTATAGGTCGTGTACGACGTTTTTATGTGCATCCAAAGTATCGTCAATATGGCGTAGGTAAGGCGCTGTTGCAACATTTGGAAAAGCAAGCTAAGCCATTTTATTCAGCACTTTGCCTGAATACTGAGCAAAAAGGTGCTGCTGGCTTTTATCAAAAGCACAATTATGTGTTTGTCGAAAGTCATCCAAACTACAATTATTTTAAATATCTGATCGCATAATATCTGTTGGATGAATAAAAACCCTATCTAAATAGGGTTTTTTTATGAGTTATTATTTTATTATTCATCGTATTAGCCTCATGTGATTACCAAATAAGATTTAACTTTGAGTGTCATCTGCTGTCACTTTCTTTTAATCTGTTTTTAAGTTCTGCACCTAACAATAAACTTATGTTCTGTAGATGAAGCATCTAAACATGATTGCGACAAATGACACAGCGTATTCAAAAGAATTGCTTTCGAAAGTTCCACAAATTACAGCGTTGTTTTGGCTCACAAAAATCTTTGCGACAACCTTTGGCGAAACTGCGGGTGATGCGGTTTCAATGTCAATGAATTTAGGATATTTGGTCAGTACCTTTATCTTTGCTGCTATTTTTATTGCATTGGTGATTGCACAAATTCGTGCTAAAACCTATCAACCATTTTTGTATTGGGCGACCATTATTGCCAGTACTACTGTCGGTACGACTTTGGCTGATTTTGTCGATCGATCTTTAGGCATTGGTTATGTCGGTGGGAGTACTTTGCTATTGAGTTTGGTGCTCATTTCACTGTTTGTGTGGCATAAAGCTGAAGGCAGTATTTCTCCACATGCGGTTAATCATCCGCGTGCAGAATTGTTTTACTGGTTAACGATTACATTTTCACAAACACTGGGTACAGCCTTAGGAGACTGGTCTGCGGATAGTGCAGGCTTGGGCTATACCGGGGGAATTGTACTGTTTAGTGGTCTGATTATTTTTATATTAGCATTGTATCGTTTTACTTCGGTGTCGCGTACGCTACTGTTTTGGGTGGCTTTTGTATTAACGCGTCCCTTGGGGGCTGTGGTTGGCGACTTCTTAGATAAACCTATCAGTTCTGGTGGATTGGATTTAAGCCGATTTGGTGCCTCAGCGGTGTTGCTCATTGCAATTATCATTTGTGTGATATGGGCCAAAGCGCGGGATAAAAAAACGGTATCAACTTTATAGCAATTGCATTTCGACTGAAGTCAGTCATTTAAATTGTTTCAGTAGATGTTCGCGTAAAGGCTTTAAATTCTCCTCAATAGGAAGCATTTGGAAAGTAGACTAATTTGCTTGGAAAATTATCAATCAATGAGTCGTATTGATGTTTTTCAGGTTATACTCAGAACACTTAAAAAATGCTTTGAATTGAGGAGACCACATGACTGTAGATGTCACTGAAACCATTTCACAAACTGTACATCCTGCGTTTCAGTTGGTACGTCAACACCATGTTGAAGCCCTAGACATTTTAGTGTCTGAATATAAACATAAAGTGACTGGCGCAGTGCATTATCATTTGGCTGCCAATCATGACGAAAACGTATTTTTGGTGGCATTTCGCACCCAGCCTATGGATTCAAAAGGCGAAGCGCATATTTTAGAGCACACAGCTTTGTGTGGTTCAGAAAAATTTCCTGTACGCGATCCGTTCTTTTTAATGATCCGCCGTTCACTCAACACATTTATGAACGCATTTACGGCAGCGGATTGGACAGCATATCCATTTGCGACACAAAACAAAAAAGATTTCCAAAACTTACTTGAAGTGTATATGGATGCTGCCTTTGCGGCGAACTTAAATCCATTAGATTTCGCTCAAGAAGGTATTCGTATTGAGTTGGAAAATGATGAGCCTGTATATAAAGGTGTGGTATTTAATGAAATGAAAGGGGCAATGAGCTCACCTTCAGATCAGCTTTATCATCAGCTCGCACATCATTTATTCCCAGAAACAACTTACCATTACAACTCTGGTGGCGATCCGAAAGACATTCCAGATTTGAGCTATGAAGAACTGGTAAATTTCTATAAATCGCATTATCACCCAAGTAATGCCGTATTTATGACCTTTGGTAATGAGTCCGCATATAACTTACAAGAACAGTTTGAAACTCTAGCTCTGTCTAAGTTTCAGCAAGGTGAGACTTTATACTCTAAAGCAGAACGCCGTTTAACTGCACCTGTAACAGTGACTGAAAGCTATGCAGTAGATGCAGAAGATTTAAAAGACAAAACGTATCACATCATTTCATGGTTATTACCAGAAGCCAGTGATATTAAATTGCGCTTGGGTATGCGTTTGGTTGAAGGAATTTTACTTGAAGATTCAGCTTCACCTTTACGTCATTATTTAGAAACTTGTGGTTATGCACAGTCTACTGGCCCAATTATGGGTGTAGATGATTCAAACTTTGAGATGACTTTCTACTGTGGTGTACAAGGTTCAAACCCTGAGCATGCAGAAGAATTTAAAGCTGGTGTATTTAAGGTCCTTGAGCAAGTTGCTTCTGCACCTGTAGATGCGCAAATGGTTGAAGCAATTTTGCATCAAATCGAATTGCACCAACGTGAAATTAATGGTGATGGTACACCATACGGCTTAAGCTTAATTTTGAATGGTTTAGGGAGTGCTATTCATCACTCTGACCCCGTACATGTATGGGATGTAGACACGGCCATTGAACAAGTGAAAGAAGAGTTGAAAGACCCAATGTGGCTTTCAAACTTGATCAAAACGCATCTGATTGATAATCAACACCGTGTGCAAATGACTTTGGTGCCTGATGCAGAAAAATCAGCTAAAGAAGCTGAAGCAGAAAAAGCACGCTTGGCAGCGATTGGTGCGCAATTAACAGATGAACAAAAAGCGGAAATTGTAGCGCAAACTGAAGCACTTAAAGTACGCCAAGATACACCTGATGATCTGAATCTTTTACCTAAAGTAGGTTTAGAAGATGTGCCAGCAGAATTGCAAATTGTGCAAGGTCAACTGCGTGAAATTATCAGCAATGGTTTAGATACGCCGTTGAATTTGTACCATGCTGGAACCAACGGTATTTATTACCAACAAGTGTTAGTGCAAATTCCACAAGACATCGTGCAGTCACCATATTTCAACTTACTGTCAATTTTGGTAGGTGAAGTTGGTGCGGGTGAATATGACTATCTTGAGTTGCAACAGCTACAAACAGCTGTCAGCGGCGGTCTTGGCATGGGTGCATCTTTACGCTCAAAACTAGACGATAAAAACCAAATTACAGCATGGTTAACGTTGACCACAAAGTCTTTGGTTAATAATTTAGACGCGATTCGTTTATTGAAAGTAGCCTTTGAACAACTACGTTTTGATGAAAAAGACCGTATTATTGAGTTATTACAACAACGTAAAACTCGTTGGCAGTCGCGTGTTTCGGGCGCTGGTCATAGCTATGCGATGCAAGTTGCGGGCCGTAACCACAGTGCTTTAGCACTACGTGATTATAATAATACGGGTTTAGGCGCACTCAATTGGTTAACAGAGCTTACAGCGAAAATCGAACAAGATGAAACTGCGTATGATGCACTCATTGCAGAATTGCAGTTGATTCATCATCGTATCTTAAAAGCACCTAAACAGTTCTTGTTGGTTTGTGAAGAGCATCAATCTGAACGCTTGGTTGAAGAAGTTCAAACCATTTGGGATAAGTTATCTATTGAACCAAATGATCGTGAACTGACTCAAGTTAAAGCAACTGTTACAGAAAACGATGAAGCTTGGTTAATTCAAGCCAATGTTCAATTCTGTTCAGCTGCTTATCCTGCTGTAGAAGTATCACACCCAGATGCGGCACCGTTAATGGTGTTAGCTGCTTATTTACGTAATGGTTTCTTACATAGTGCGATTCGTGAAAAAGGCGGTGCTTATGGTGGTGGTGCAAGCTATGACGGCAATGCTTGTTCATTCCGTTTCTATAGCTACCGTGACCCGCGCTTAGCAGAAACATTCCAAGACTTTGATGCCAGCATTGAGTGGTTGTTAAATGCACCGCAACAAGAACATCAGCTGGAAGAAGCAATTTTAGGTTTAATTGCGAGTATGGATAAACCAGGTTCGCCAGCAGGTGAAGCGATTACAGCGTGTTATTCATTGCTTCATAAGCGCACGCCTGCATATCGTAAGTTGCTTCGTACGCGCTTACTTGCAGTGAACTTAGATGATTTGAAGCGTGTCGCTACAACATATATTCAATCGCAAAAACCAACAAAGGCCGTGGTTGCACCTGTTGCGAAACGTGACATTTTGATGGAACTTGGTTTTGATATTAAACAAGTGAACTAAATAAATAAAACAAGAAGGGAACTTTATGACGCTTCGTAACTCTATGCGTAAGTCTTTACAGTATGGTGTTGCTTTTACTGCATGCGTGGTTGTAACCGCGCATGCTGATGTACAAACAATATCTGCGCCTCTGGCAAAAGATACGCCTAACCCAGCATCTGCACAGGCCTGTGTAGCATTAGATTCAAATGTTGAGCGTTTGACTTGCTACGATACTTTGTTTAGACCATTACCCACGGTAAATGCGCCTTCATTGGTTTCGGAACGTCAAGCGGCTCAGGAAATTAAACCTGAGGCGACGGCTAAGCTTAGCTTGAAAGAAAAAGTAAATAATGCATTGTCTGAGCATTTATTTGCAGTTGAAGCGCCGAAGTTATCTCCTGATTTGTCTTTATTAGATCGACGCTGGGAGCTTTCACCTGAGAGTAAGTTAGGTACATGGAATATTCGTGCATATCAACCTGTGTATTTATTGCCAGGCTTTTGGAGTTCAGATAAAAATGAACAACCGAACAGCCCAAATCCACTCAATAAAGTGACAGCAGCTGAAGAAACACGCTTAACCTCGATGGAAGCTAAATTCCAATTGTCATTAAAAACCAAAGCTGTTGAAAACTTGTTTGGTGACAATGGCGATGTTTGGTTGGGTTATACGCAGTCATCTCGTTGGCAAGTTTATAACGAAGACGAATCTCGTCCATTTCGTGAAACCAATTATGAACCTGAAGCCAGTATTGTATTTCGTACTAACTATGAATTACTGGGTTTAAATTGGCGCATGTTGGGCCTGACCTTTAACCATCAATCGAATGGTCGTTCTGACCCGTGGTCACGCAGCTGGAATCGTGTGATTTTAAATCTAGGTTTTGAGCGTGATAACTTTGCGCTAATGCTTCGTCCTTGGTATAGACTTGAAGAAGATATGCCTGATGACAATAACCCAGATATTAAAAATTATGTGGGCCGTGGTGATATGACTGCGTTTTATCGCTGGAATGATCATGAGTTTAGCTTAATGCTACGTCATTCATTAAAAGGTGGTGATGACTCACATGGTGCAATGCAGTTTGATTGGTCATTTCCAATCAGTGGTAAGTTACGTGGTACCGTACAATTATTTGATGGTTATGGCGAAAGCTTAATTGATTATAACCACCGTGCGACTTATGTCGGGGTGGGTGTATCTTTGATGAATTGGTATTAAATGATTTGATAATAGCGACTTAGCTATCACTTAAAAACCACGCCGAGGCGTGGTTTTTTATATGCGTGATTGAGGTTTTGGGTGTTGGATTATGTGAATTATCCAATCTGAATTTCGGCTTGTGGATGTTTTAAGCGACTCTTTTTAGGGGTGGCAATTAAATAGGCCAAGGTTAATGGCCCTAAACGACCAGCAAACATCAGTAGCATCAGCACCCACAGACTCGCAGGTTGCAAATCATCAGTAATCCCACGTGATAAGCCTACCGTACAGGCTGCTGAGACAGTTTCAAATAATAAATCCAAAAAGTTTTTATTTGGCTCAAGGAGCAATAAACTAAAAAAGCCAAGAAAAATCAGCATAACTGTAATAGAAACCACGGCAAATGCTTTAAATGATGTTACTTTAGATACCGAGTGATTGAACACGCGAAGTTCATCTTGGCGCCTTAAAAAAGTAATAACGCTGAGTATCATAATAATAAAAGTGCCAACTTTAATGCCACCCGCCGTACTGAGTGAACCCCCACCAATGAACATAAGAAGCATAGTTACCAATGCAGATGCATTGCTCATGTGCTCTAACGGTAAGCTATTGAAACCAGAAGAGCGGGGCACGGTCGCGTGGAACCAGGCATTAACCGCTTGATCGCCCAAACTCATGTGTGCCAAAGTTAGCGGATTATTGGCTTCTAAACCCCACATAATCAGAAAAGCCGTGATATTTAAACCTAAAATACTGCTTAAAATAAGTTTGCTGTTGGTGCTTAAGCTACGCCATTTTTTATTGCGTTTGATGTCCATCAGGACTAAAAAACCAACCCCGCCAATGATATACAGCATACTGATCGTAAAGGTAATAATGTATTGGTCGGCAAAGCTCATTAAGCTATTAGGGAAGAGGGAAAATCCCCCATTGTTAAAGGCGGAAATACTGTAAAAGGCGGCATAGAAAAATGCTTGGGCAAAGTTGTAATCATCTAGCCATGCAATCGTTAAGACAATGGTGCCAATAGCTTCAAAAAATAAGGAGTAGAGTAAGACACCTTTAATGGTGTAACTCACCTTACGTAAACTGGTTTCTCCAATGGTGTCTTGCGCTAAAATTTGCTGTTTTAAGCCAATTTTTGGAGAAAGGCTCATAACTGCTAATATGGCAAAAGTCATAAAGCCTAATCCACCACATTGAAGTAAAAGCATAATGATGACTTTACCAAACACAGTATAAGCTTCACCGACATTCACAACCGATAATCCAGTAATCGTAACTGCCGAAGTTGCTGTAAATAAAGCATGTAACCAGCTCAGCTCTTGATGATGCGCAAAGGGAAGCTTCAGCAATAAGGTGCCAATACAAATTAGACTGAGAAAGCCCAATGCTAATATGCTGGGCGGACTAAGATTGAGCGTCTTGCGCTTTTTATTATGTAGTTTCATTCGGTTTTAAAGTGCTTTGCGAGTCGACGTAATGGTTCGAGTAAACCTTCAACAACTAAAATATCATTGGTTTGCAAAATCATATTTGGGTCAATGCTAAATAAAATTTCTGGACCGCGCTTATGCAGTAGCGTTCGGACTTCATTTTGATCCATTAACTGATGAAAGCGCATGCCATTTTGAGCTTCCTTAAGTTGTACTTTAACGATGTAATGATCGTCATCTAAGACCATATAGCGACTAACCATTGGATAGCTTAGAGATTGCGCTACACGTACACCCATGTCTTCTTCAGGGTGAATAATTTTAGTCACACCCAAATGGGTTAAAATCATGTGATGTGCTTTAGATTTGGCTTTCACCCAGATCTTTTTTAGCCCCATATTTTTAAGATGGAGCACGCATAAAATACTGGCTTCAATGTCTTCACCAATTGCCACCACAGCAGCATCACAGTTTTGTATATTTAATTCCTGTAGTACATGCTCATCTGTTGCATCGGCAATAACAGCATGGGTCAGTTGTTCGGAAATACTTTCGACGTATTTTTTGTTGCTGTCTATACCAATGACATCATGATGAAGTCCAATTAATTCCGTGGCAACAGTTGCGCCAAAACTACCCAAACCAATGACTGCAAATTGCGCCATATTCAGTCCTTTTTATTACGATCATATTTATTAACGATTCACTGCTGTTTGCATGAAGCAGATTCGTCTAAGCTTGTTCTCGATATAGTATCTTTTTCTGATCTGTCCAGCTATTCAGCTTACATGCTGTAAAGAAATAAAAGCAAAATACTGGACCACTCTGTAAGGAGCGGGAGATGAGTGCAACCTTGTATGAGTTAATACGTATGGCATTTCCAGAATTAAAGGAGCTGCCTTTACCTGATGAACCAGAACTGTTTTCAAATTTTGAAGCATGGATAAATCAGCTTTACCCGAATTTAATGCGCTTAGATGGTTTAGATGTTCAGCAAAACGGAATTGCCGAATGTCATCGGCTTCAGCAATTGCAAATCGATTTAGATGAGTTAAAAAGTCATATACAAGATGAGATGTCGACTTTTTATAATATGTACGAAAGTTCAGATTTAGAAGAAGAGTACGAGGAAGATCAATTACATGCTTATGATTTTGAGTTTACTTATAAAGTCATTTTGAGCAATATCCAAATGTTTGTTGAGCCTTATGATTTGGCTGTGCTGGCTATTGAACAAGATCAACCGTATTGGATGTTGGTTCCAGAAAATGATGAATTAATTCAAAATATTATTCATCATTTTGGATTGGTATTTAGTGCATCTGAGCCAATGCTTCGCATCGATTAAATCAAGTTCTCTTGTATTATTTCACCATGGTTGTCTTTTGATGCGATTTAAAACAATTCTGTTCAGCTATTGTCATGAATCTTTCAAATTGCATAGTTATGCTCTGAATGTGTTAATTAAATGGCGCATTGCTGGCGCAAAGGCCTGTTAATCATTTGAAATGGTCAATTGTTCGACCACGTATTTAAGTGCCTTCACGATGAATGATAAAAAAATATATAAGATTCTGCAGGAATGGTTTCCAGAATTAGACTTTAAGAAAGTGCCAAAGGAAAGCCAACGACGCGATTTTGAACATTTTAAAGCATGGATGATGACTGAGAAAAATAAGGGTTACACCCGAACTTATTTAATGGCTTTACATCCCGAACATGCTTTAGAAAGTCATATTCATCAGGCAGCTGTTTTACAAGACTTGGCACTAGACTTGGAAAAAGCCCAATTTGAAATGATGCAGGCAGTTCAACCTACGCTTTATCATTATGAAAAAAACAAAGCAAATATTGGAAAGAATTACCAAGTTCAAGAGCAAGTGATCGAGATGATATTGTCTAAAATTTATGAGCGCTTAGACGCATATAATTTTCGGATGCTACTCATTTATGCGGATCAATATTATTGGATTGCAGTTCCAGCACATGCAGAAAAACTGAATAAATTTTGTAAAAAGTTTGAAAAGCAATTTAAAGCAGAACAATTGAAAATTGAGCTATTTTCAATGTCGGATTGTTTGCAATCTACTTAGGTTTGGCACAACTTAAGATTAGATATTTATAAAATGGCTTATGCAAAATTAGATGCCAACAAAATAAAAAAGCCTGCAATCATGCAGGCTTTTTTATACAAATCGGCTTATTTTAAGAAACGTTGGTAACCCAAGTTATTGGTGATTTCAGCATACGGATAAGTAATGCTTTCTAGTGTTTCAATTAAACCGTCTGGATTTTGTTTAGCATCAGTTGCTTCCATACCCACCAGTACGCGACCTTCAGCAGCACCGTGGTTACGGTAATGGAAAAGCGTGATGTTGTGGGTAGGGCCAAGACGTTCCAAGAAAGTCAGTAGCGCACCTGGACGTTCAGGGAATTCAACACGGAATAGGCGTTCATTTTCGATATCTGCATGACCGCCAATTAAATAACGGATATGAAGCTTAGCGACTTCATCATCAGAAAGATCATCTACATCGTATTCAAACTTTAATGTTTCATAGATGTCATGACGTTCTTTTTCTCCACCTTTTAGGCTGATACCCACAAAGACTTGCGCCGCAGAAGAATCACTTGCACGGTAGTTGAATTCTGTGATGTTACGGCCTTGCAGAGCACGACAGAATTTAAGGAAAGAACCTTTTTCTTCTGGAATGGTTACGGCAAAGATTGCTTCTTTACGTTCACCGAGTTCTGTACGTTCTGCAATATAGCGTAAGCGGTCAAAGTTCATGTTTGCACCGCAAACAATTGACACCATATTTTTATCTTCTAGGCCATGCTCAGCAACATACTTTTTAATCCCTGCAAGCGCCATTGCACCAGATGGTTCAACAATGCTACGGCATTCATCAAAGGTATCCTTAATGGCTGAACAGATTTCATCTGTATTTACCAGTACAACTTCACGCTCAACAATTGGGCCTGAGTTATCTGATTTTTGCAGTTGAATCACTTCAAATGGCTTTTCACCAATTTGCGCAACGGCAGTACCGTCGGCAAATAAACCTACAGATGGAAGAATGACACGTTCATTGGCTTCGAACGCTGCTTTTAAACATGCAGATTCATCATATTCAACAGGAATGACTTTAACATGCGGTGCTACATCACCTAAGTAGGCTGCTACACCAGCAATTAGACCGCCACCGCCTACTGCAACGAATACGTAGTCGACATCACGCCATTGACGTAAAATTTCGTTGGCAATTGTACCTTGACCCGCCATAACGAGTTCATCGTCATAAGGGGGAATAAACGACATGCCTTCATCTTTTGCGCGCTGGATTGCATATTTGTTTGCGACGTCAAAAGAGTCACCATGCAGTACTACTTCACCGCCTAAGCGTTTAACGGCTTGAACTTTAATATCAGGTGTTGTCTTTGGCATGACAATAATGGCGCGAATACCCAACTTTTTACCAGATAATGCCACGCCTTGAGCATGGTTACCTGCAGAAGCAGTAATAACGCCACGTTCTAACTGAGATTTCGGTAATTGACTGATACGGTTGTAGGCACCGCGCAATTTGAAAGAAAAGACAGGCTGCAAGTCTTCACGTTTAAAACGGATATTATTCTTGAGCTTTTCACTAATTCGTGGCGCTGCTTCGAGTGGGGTTTCGATTGCAACGTCATAGACCGTTGCCTGTAATATTTGTCGAACCAAACGAGACAGCATGTTAATTTTCCATCTAACAGTTTAAAATAGGCGTTCATTGTAACAAACACCCGTACATTTGGGCTGTAAAATCAGCAACAAATGTCAAAAAATAGTTGAGCCAAGTTATGAGTCTGTATGCTACCCAAGATGAAAAGAAACAAGCTGTCGCAAAAGCTGCGTTAAAGCATTTGCCAAAAGGCGGTATTTTGGGTGTTGGTACAGGAAGTACTGTGAACTTCCTCATTGAATTATTGCCAGAACTTCAATTGGAAGCGGCTGTTGCGAGTTCTGAAGCAACTGCACAACGCCTTAAAAAATTAGGCATTGAAGTTGTAGATATGAACAGCGTAGGCGGTTTGGATGCCTACGTAGATGGTGCTGATGAAATTGACCGTCACATGCACATGATTAAAGGCGGTGGCGCTGCACTTACACGTGAAAAAATTGTTGCGTCTATTGCGAAAAAATTCGTTTGTATCGTAGATGATTCAAAATGGGTAGATCAATTGGGCCGTGATTTTCCGCTTCCTGTAGAAGTGATTCCAATGGCACGCTCTGCTGTTGCGCGTAAAATCGTCTCTTTAGGCGGTGACCCAGTTTACCGCGAAGGTGTAGTGACAGATAACGGTAACGTGATTTTAGACGTACACAACTTAAATATCTTAAATGCGTTAGAGCTTGAAAAGACTTTGAATGACATTCCTGGTGTTGTGTGTAACGGTATCTTTGCGTTAAACAAAGCGGATATTGCTGTTGTAGCAACCGATAACGGTATTGAAGAGCGTACTGCTGTTTAATAGGCTAATATTTCCCTCTCCTTTTAGGAGAGGGTTAGGGAGAGGTTTCTTTTTAACAGCACCCTCATCCTAACCTTCTCCCAGAGGGAGAAGGGACTCCTAATATGTTTTTGAAAACTATTTAAAATTCAATTTTATGCATTATTAATAAGCTTTTAAAAAGAATAAATGACACCAAACCTTCCTGAAATTCAAATCACTCGAAAATTACGTGCCACACGCTTGAGACTACGTGTAGAACCAACTCAAATTAAATTAACTGTTCCCCAGTTTTGCACGCAGCGCCAAGTTCAAGAGTTTTTAAAACAATCAGAACAATGGATGATTGAAACATGGCAAAAGCAGCAGGAAAAAGCAGGCCAAATTGATAAGACACTTCCAATTGAATTAAAACTCTTTAATTTAGAACGGCCTTTGCAAGTTATATATCAAACTCAAAAACATTCATTCATTTTAGATGAAGAAAATCATCAACTATTCATCAGTGATCGACAGCCTGAATCTTATTTAAAGTCTTTTGTCATAGCGTATGCAAAGCAATATTTACCGACGTATTTGAATAAGCTAAGTAGTGAAACAGGACTGAGATTTAATCAATGCGCAGTTCGTCAGCCTAAAACCCGCTGGGGCAGCTGTTCTGCCAAGCATGACATTATGCTGAATAGCGGATTGGTACTGTTTCCGCATGAAATCACGCGTTATGTTGCGGTACATGAGTTAGCACATACTAAGCACTTTGATCACAGTTCAAACTTTTGGGCAGAAGTCCAAAAGCATGATGTTTATTTTCAGCAGCATCGGAAAATTTTAAAAACCACGGCCTTGCCATGGTGGTGGAATAAATAAATCGATTTTTTGAAGATAATGAATGATATCTATTAAGTATTTATACATATAAAAAATAGATTATTTATTTTTATAAAGGCAAACAGCCTTATTTTTAATTTTTTTATATATTTTCTTTTTTATTATTTAGATAAATAGAATTAGAGTATTTACTTTAATAGACTTCTTTCATAAGTCATTTTTCACTCAGTTCCATATTATAGATTCCCGCAATTAAATTGAATCTTAAGCCCAATCTTTTGCCACGGTTACGATATCGCTCAGCAAGGATTTTGAAGGTTTT